>JAUWLH010000180.1 GCA_030613835.1 Candidatus Bathyarchaeota archaeon
ATATGCTTGATAAATATAATGAAGAAATGCCAGTTGATTACCCCGACAGTCGCGTTTCACTTTTACATGAGCAGCCTTGGAGAAAACCTCACCGCCTTGGGCAAGAGCATCAAGCCCGAGGACTACCACACCTTTTCCAAGTACAGCATGATGGAGCTTCTCCGTTCTGGCTGCACCACTATGGTCGAGATAGGGATGGTGGGCACCCTCGGAGCCAAGGACGCCATCAAGCACATAGATACTATGGGCATGAGGGCAGCAGAGGGCTGCAACATCGCGGACGGACGCTGGGCAAGGAGCCAGGGCGCCAACCTCACTACCGAGTGGTACGAGCTTGAGCACGGCCTTAAGCTGCTTGACGAGGCGGAGGCCTTCGTCAAGAAATACGATGGGGTACTTGACGGTAGGATCATAGGCGCCATGTACCCTAGCACCGTGGACAAGGTGAGCGCCGAGCTCCAGAAGGCGGTCAGGGAGAAGGCAGATGAGCTGAAATGCCCTGTTAGCATTCATGCCGCCCAGTGGGTCGTCGAGTTCCAGAACATGCTCAGGATGTACAGGAGGACCCCGATAGAGTTCCTCAGTGACACGGGCCTCCTTGGGCCAGACCTCATCATCGGCCATGGGTGGGCCACAGCGGGGCACCCGCTACTAGCCTACCCAGCAGTTGGAGGCGGAGACCTGGAGATACTGGCAAAGTCAGGCGCAACGGTAAGCCACGACCCTCTCGTGTTCACAAAGCGCGGAAACAAGATGCACAGCCACAGCAAGTACATCAAGGCGGGCGTCAACCTAGGGATAGGCTGTGACACCAGCCCGCAGGACATGCTGAACGAGATGAGAATGGCCAGCTACATGAGTAAGGTGGCCGACTGGGACTGCTTCAGCGGAAGCGCAAGGGAGGTATTCACCTCAGCAACCCTAGGCGGGGCCAAGGGACTGGGTAGGGATGACTTGGGCAGGATCGCGGTTGGAGCACTAGCTGATATCGCTATCGTCAACATGCAGACCATCAACAATGTCCCGTGCAGGGACCCGGTGAAGAACCTGGTGAACGCTGCGACACGAGCTGACGTGGAGTATATCATGGTTGACGGAAAACTGGTTATCGACGAGAAGGTGCTTTTGGTCATCGACGAGGACAAGCTCCTCAAGGAGGTGCAGGATGTCACCCAGGCCATCTGGGACAGGATTCCTGAGAACCACTATCAGGGACTCCACAGCGACCAGGTCAGTCCCCAGAGCTTCAAGCTTTGGGACTCTGAGGAGTAACCCTAATACTCCATCCACCCTTTTTCATACATGGATTCCACCCAGCGGCAGCGTGCGCACAATGCCTGCAAGGGTTACGGACTATGTGCAAACGAGTGTCCCGTAGACGCAATCGAGATGGTGAGAGTAGAGGAATAAAGATGTCATATGAAGTAATGGTAGGAAACAAAGCTGCGGCGATAGCCGTCAAACTAGCAAGAGTTCAGGTAGCAAGTGCTTACCCAATCACACCTCAGACAACTATCACACAGTACCTCAGTGAGATGTACGCAAACGGTGAGTGGGACTTTGACTTTGTTAACGTAGAAGGAGAACTCACAGCCCAACTCATCGTTCAGGGAGCATCAAGGACTGGCGCAAGGACTTTCACATGTACCAGTGGACCTGGTCTTCTCTACATGCATCACCCAATGCAGGAGACAGGCACATGGAGGCTTCCAGTCGTCATGGCGGTAGTTCACAGGGGTTACAAAGGAATGCAGCCAGATCACAGTGACTTGATGAGTCAACAATGGACAGGATGGAACCACTGGTATGTTGAGCATGCTCAGGAAGTTCTCGACACGATACTCATGGCTTACAAAGTAGCCGAGGATCCAAGGGTCAGGATACCTACCGCGGTTGGATATGACGGATATGTAATCAGCTACACAGCCGAGCCAGTGGAAATACCAGATCAAGCAATAGTTGATGAATGGCTACCAAAGAACGTGGCAATGCCAAGTATTATGCCAGACGGATTCAACATGACAAAGTTCATGGGCGAGGTCATGACCACCATGGGCATGATCGGTGACCCACAGAATGCATGGAAGACCCATCACAACGCCATACTAGGTGCAGAAGCGGTAATCAAGGAAACCATGGACAGTTTCGAGAAGACATTCGGTCGCCGCTACGGTAACGGGATGATTGAGGAGTACATGATGGAAGACGCAGAGGTTGCGATTGTAGCCATGGGCAGCATCGCAGGTTCAGCAAAGGCAGCTATCGATAAGCTACAGGCAAACGGCAAACCAGTGGGCTTGATCAAGCTTAAGAGCTTCCTACCTTTTCCCGTAATCGATTTCAAGAACTGGGCTAAAAAGCTCAAAGCCTTCGGAGTAATCGATAGAAGCATCTGTCCCGGTAAGGGTGGACCAGTCTACGAGAAGCTCAGGACAACCATGTACGAGATGGATGACAGACCAAACACACTCCAGTTTCACGCTGGACTTGGCGGGAAAGAGGTCAGGGTTAACGACCTCATCCAGATAGGCGAGAAGACATTGGAGGCAGTGGGAAAGAAGCTGACGGACTCATTGGTGGAATGGGTCTAGGAGGTAAATGAGATGAGTGAAAAAATAACACGAAACGACGTACCCATGATGGAGATGGGAATTACACCTGGTAGCGCATGCCAGGGCTGCGGAGCTGCACTGGCTTCAAGGCTAGCTTTCAAGGCTCTTGGACCTAACGCTATCAGGCTGTTAATACCTTGCTGTCCTGACACCACAACGAACCACCCCATGTCTATCGGAGTATTCGAGGGAGGTGGCGCACATCTAAGCGGACTAGCTAGAGGCTTGAAGGCTCAGGGGAGGTCCGATGTTATCGCTGTAGGTCTCTTCGGAGACGGTGGTACATACGATATTGGATTCCAGGGACTCAGTGCGGCTGCGGAGAGGAACGAGAACATTCTGGTTCTTACCAAGGACAACGAAGCGTACATGAACACCGGTGCACAGCGTAGCGGTGGCACACCTAAGTATGCCATCACAAGCACCAACTTTGTTGGACCAAAGAGCAGAGGCAAAGCAATGCACAAGAAGAAGATCCCGCAGATCTTCGCGGCGCACGGCGTCCCATACGTGGCCACTGCGAGCATCGCATTCCCAGAGGACCTTATCGCCAAGGTGAACTATGCCAAGAGTATAACCGGATTCAGGATGGTCATCATGCAGTCTCCATGCCCAGTTGGCTGGAGGTACGACCCGGCTAAATCCATCGAGGTTGCTAGAGCAGGTGTTCAAAGCGGTGTATGGCCGCTCTACGAGATCCTCAATGGCGAGGATTTCAAGTTGAACTACAAACCCAAGGAGCTGAAGCCTGTCACCGAGTACTTGAAGAGTCAGGGAAGGTTCAGGCACATGACCGAGGAAGAGATAGGTGACATCCAGAGCTACACGACCTCGCGCTGGAGGCAGCTTGAAAAAGCTGATGAACTAAAGAAGCTCATCATGTAATCCCCCTACATTGCCACGGTCATATCATAATGAAGAAGAATAACTATTGAAATACCGTAAGATGGGATCTTTGGACTGGATGGTTTCCGCGCGTGCATAAGTTTGTATGCAAGCATTCAGTCCTGTGTGAGGTTCAAACCCTACTTATTATGGAAATTTCACTCACAAACCTCTTTTTTAGCCGTTTAATACCAGTAGGGTTGGAAGGATACACCCAGTTAAGAAGGCACATTTCTCTGTTTCAGGGACTTGTTTTCGATTGTATCAGAAAAAGTTTCATAGAACAGTATTCAGAGGGCGCGCGGGGGCATTATCTGAAAATATGTGTTCAAAAAACCCATTTATAAGCCCTCTGCATTAAAAGGGAGTTTATGCAAAACCATTCGGGCAAGGACTTAATCCGACAAAGAA
>JAUWLH010000243.1 GCA_030613835.1 Candidatus Bathyarchaeota archaeon
AAATAAAAAAAGTTAAGGGCCCGGTGGACTTGGGCGCACCACTCGATCTCCACTAGCTTGTAGCAGATCCCCAGCGCTGCGGTTGTGACTTCCACGGCGCGCGCCTGACGTTCTGCCCTAGGTTCTCCGAGATCATCTTCCGAAACTCCATCTCCGTCAGCTCCGAGTAAAATAATACTCTCATACCGCCCTTTCCTGAAGCCATATCAAATCTAATAATCCCATTATCCGCCATATTATCCAGGAAGTGATACACCGTTACCCTAGAGACCCCCTTCTCCAAATTATCTCTGACGTGCGTCCAAACCTTCTTTGTAGAGAATCTGATATGAGAGCCTCCCATAATAGTCTCAAAGTGGTTATCTACCATTCACGGAAAAGCGTCTTTAGCCCCGTGTTTTCTGGATTGAACTTGAGTGTGAATTGCATCATGAAAAAAAACTCGGCACTTGATTAACGATGCTGAAAATGATTTGTAATCTTAGGTTCCGGTTTTTTAAATAAAAATGGCTGAGAGAATTATGGTTTGATTCCCAAGTGGTACATATCGGCCTCAGCGGCAATGTACCCGAAGCCACCCCAGCCCTCAAGGACAAGGATCTCCCTGTAGACAGAGACTGCCTTGTCCTTCTCGCTGTTGTAGTTGTACCAGTTTGCCACGCCATAGCCAATGGTTACAAGACCTAAAGCTCCTAAGTCCCTAGCCTTTTCCATCAGCTCCTCAACGGTCATCTCTCCCCTGTACATCAGCATACAGTTGTGGTAGTGCTGGTTCTCAATGATGTCCATGTCCCTGCCGAAGCTCTCCAACAGTTTCTCCGCCCTGTCGTCTCTTCCCAGCCTCCTCAGGGTCATGTAATACCAGTGACCTGTGGAGATGTACTTGTCATCGATCTCGGATGCCTCCCAGCACTTTTCGTACGCGTATAACGCCTTGTTCATCTGGCCAAGGCAGTAGTAGGCAAGCCCCAGGTGGTACCAGATGTTGAAATGGAGGCTACTGACGGGTACCCCCCTGTCATTGGGCATCCCGTCTGGCTCGATCTCGTCCTCCGTGCCCCTAATGAGCTCGGCGGCCTTCTCGAAATCATTCACGGCCCTATCGAGGTACCTGAGGGTTATGAACCTGTGGCCTCTGTGCCTGTACATCCTGGGGTCATCTGGGTGCTTCTTGATGCCAATGCTGAAGATGGCGATGGCTTTCCTGAAATCGCCTATATAGGCCGTTCTCCTGCCCATCCAGATGATGTTATCCGCATCGTCCGGGTCCTTTTCGTACTCTGCCAGCGCCTCGTTGTAGAGCTGCATCTGGGTCTGTAGGGTCTCGGGCCTGAGCAGGGTCTTTTTCAATGGGTCGCCGAAGAGACTGAAGGTCTCAGGCTCCCTTGGTAGTGTCGCTGTCATGTTACCTCTGATTCTCGTCTAAACTGCTTAAGCTTTGTCAAGATTTGTGTAACTCCTTATAGTTGGCCAGACCTCATATGGTTTAACGGGAGCTTTTACAAATGGAGAAGACCACGGGCAACAGAACGCAGGTGATACTCACACTCATTGTTATGGTTATGATAGCCGCTCTAGTCTCAATATACTTCTGGGAGCCTGAGACCGATAACGGCTTCATCTCCTCCAGCAAAAAGGGGACCATCGGGGTTATCGAGGTCTACGGGGTTCTTGATGATACTTATTACGCTTATCTTCTATCCCAGGCCGTTCAAGAGGCCATTACCGATGATGACGTAAAGGCAGTTGTACTTGAGATCGATAGCCCAGGAGGCTCCGCGTATCTTACTGAGCAGGTGTACTTGGATATTCTAGAGTTAAAATCTGAGAAACCTGTTATCGCGTTTACCTCCATGGCGTTGAGCGGTGGATACTATATCGCGGTTGCAGCCGATCACATCTTTGCTCTTCCTTCCAGCATGGTGGGAAACGTGGGCGTGATAGGCACTGGTCCTGGCTGGATAGTTCCAAGCGAGGCCACTCTTGAGACAGGTCCCCACAAGATTACGGGTTTCAGCCCTGAGCTCTTCCCCTTCAACCTGACCAACGTCCTAGAGAACTTCGCGGGGGCTGTCGAGGAGGGTCGTAGTGGGAAGCTTTCCATTCCCATGGACGAGGTGGTGAAGGGATCCATCTGGATGGGAAGCGAGGCAATCAACAACGGTATTGTTGACGAGATAGGCTCCATACAGACCACCATCAATTACGCGGCATCCCTTGCGGGGCTCGATGAATGGGATGTGGACTCGCTCCTATTCCGCGTAGCCAACGAGACCATCTCCACTGAGCTTAGATACCCAACGATAGAGGAGCTCAACGAAAGAAATCCCCCCCCGGCGCTCTACTATCTCTACATGCCTGGCGATATCTATATGGATAGTCAGGTCCCTGACACAATCAACGTCACAGCCTTGAGCAGCCATGTTGGAGATGTCATCGTGGACCTCAGCCACGACAACGTGATATCTCCGTGGATTCTGGACGCATTAGCCGAGAAGCTCGTCGGTGAAGGACTTTACATGGGTTACAGCGATGATTGGCAGGAGATCGAAGATGCTCTAAACAACACAAAGGCACTGGTGATAGCCTCCCCTAGAGAATTCTACAGCTATGAGGAGTATACCGCCATCAACGAGTGGGTTAATGATGGCGGGGTCCTCATCTTCCTTGGTGATGCAAGCGCCACCTTCCTAGATCCGTCTGTATTGCAGGCTCCTTTGAACAGTCTAAGCGACCACTGGGGTCTCCACTACTCGAACGGTTACCTTTACGACGTTGAAGAGAACTATGGCTTCTATAGGAACCTCATCTTAACTGATATCCGCGATAGCATTCTTTCCGAGGGAGTTGACGAGCTCGTGTTCTACACGACCGGGGCCATTGTATCGCAGGGAAAAGGGGTTGTCAAGACCTCCCGTGATGCCTTCAACTCCGTATCAGAGAGGGGTGATATGTACAGCGTCGTAGCGGTGAACACAAACAACTGCACGGTCATAGCGTTTGGTGATACGACTTGGCTCATGAA
>JAUWLH010000252.1 GCA_030613835.1 Candidatus Bathyarchaeota archaeon
GGACGGGGTCGTGGCCCGGGAGGAGGCGGGTTTACGTAACAAGGGGAAAGTCATCATCGGCGGTGCGCGGGTGGACATGAACTATGCCGAGATCTCAGGTGCCGATACGTTCGGCTCTGATGCCATTGACGCAGTGGAGAAGGTCAAGGCATTGATGGAATTGGGCTAACCTGGTTACTTGAAGAAATCAACCACCTGTTTGGTGGTCATCCCGCCGAAACCCAGTTTTTCAACGGTCATTCCTTCTGTCTTGAAGTCTCTACCCAGTAACACAGAGGAAATCTGGATGCAGGAGTCAAGTGTCGGGGTTTCAATCCCCACCAGGTCACCAAATGAGGCCCAGGTCTCAAGTCCATACGGCACGTCCTCGGTGAGGTATCTGTAATCCATGCGATCCGTCATGCTCCAGTAAGTGTCCAGGCTCCAGGGCACGGCGGGGGATGGTAACTCACCCACATATGGCGCCGCCTCAAAGCTAAAGCCCAGTTTTTCACACACGACACCCTGCTCGTGTTTGATGGCCTCAATCAGCTTCTCCTGGGACCTCTGGGGCTTTCCCTCTCTATCCTTTCCACCGACGAGTGTATCGTAGAATATCTCCCATTTACCCGCTGTTCTCTCGATGCTTGCGGCGTTGAGAATCATCATAGGGATGTGCCCTAGGGGGTTCTCGTAGACCATGCTCACCTCCAGGGTGGAACTCACTGACTCAAGGTTTATCGGATATCCCTTCGTGGACTCTATCAGTCTTGCTGTTTCCCTCGCCGGCATCGCGGCGACTCTTATCCTGGGAAACGTCCACCTTACGAATATGTATGCGGGTCTCTTCATCCTTCTACAGGCGTAGGGCATTGTCTCGCCCCCCGCGATAACGGCCTTGACACCCAGGTCCTTTTCCTCGATGAATTTACGTAATTTCACGTCAGCGAAGTTCAACGGGAAAAAGATCACCGTTTTTCCCTCCAAATAGGGCGCCATGAGCTCAATGAACTCCGTGTGCGCGAATGCAGGGATTGTCACGTTAACTATCTCAGCACCGTCCATCGCCTCTTCGATATCTGATGTAAGAACATCTATCTTGGCCAGCCCTGGCCTCATCCCATCCCGTTCAATGCCACCCTTCTCCTCTATCGGCTTTAGGTTAAAATCTTGGAACCTTTCCAACTCGAATAGGTTCACCTTGTATCCGCTCAGAGCAAGGTCTGAGGCTAGCGCGTACCCACCGTTTCCAGCCCCCAGGACTGCAATCCTTTCTCCCATGAATAGGAGTCTGGAGATACCTCTTTATCATTTACGGGGACGCGCGAAAGGTGACCCTCGTCAAGAAGAGCGGGACGGGAGACGTAAACTATTACGGGACGGCCACGGACATCCCATATGTAACATACGATCCGGGTGACTCCCATCTTGATCACACTGACAAGGATCAGGATCGATGACTACCAAGAGGACAATGAGCGAGAGTCAGGCTCTGAGATGCAATGATAGCTCAACCGTGAAAGACATTCTAAGCCGGCTTGGAATCCCGGAGGCCGAGGCAAAGATCATACTGGTCAATGGAAGAGCCAGAGAGATTGATGACGAGCTCAATGGTGGTGACCGTTTAGCAATTTTTCCAGCCGTCGCGGGTGGATAAACATCGTTACCATGAATTTTCTTTATCTATGTTTCCTGGGTTCCACCTGAACCTAGTGAATTATAGATTGGCGTGTATTATTATATCATGATTTTTTTACCTACCCGTATTTCCATAAATTCATCTGGGAACGCTTCCCTAAATTGTTGTATACTTAAATCACTGCTATCATGAGGAGACAAGGCAACCAATTTCGGCTCATAACTCTTCAACAACTCAACATTATCCTGCAACTCGTCAACCGATATTTGCTCCCATGGAACCTTACCAGTACCCATATGCTGGTGCGGATAATACCCATACACCTCAAGCGGCCCTCCCATCACGGGGTAATGAAGACCACCAATAATCCCATAGAGAGGAACATCAAACAATGCTGAAGTTCGTTCAAGAATTCGGGGGAGACCCTGATGACCACAACCTACGATCAGCACAATCCCTTTTCCCTCAACGTTCACCGCTAACGACATCTCGTCAGTATAACCATAGATGAACATCGAGGTAGGGATCGTACCTATGGAAGCTACACCACGCCCAACAATGAATGGCCCTGGTGAATGGATCGGTTCTATACCGGGATAGGACATCTGCTCAGGGGTATACACTTTCTTGTTTCTTAGATTGACTTGTTTGCCTGATAGACTGAAGGTTTTCTCTTTGTACCACTTAGCTCCACCAACGTGATCACTGTGATTGTGAGTTAGATATAATATATCAACGTCATCAAGGGATACTCCAAGTTTCTGCATGTTCGTTAATAGGTGAGATGGGTCTTTTTGCCCTGGGTTTAATCCGACATCGAATAGTATAGTGGTGTCATCGGTTTTGATGAGGTATGAGACGCCTGTTTCGACATCCAAGTCTTTTTCATCTGTACGCCAGTCGATGAGTGGCAGTATCTCAAGCCTGGTTGTTGTACCCATGTTCGTGATTTTGTCTATTTTTGTGTTTTTGTAATCTGTTTCTGCCTGTGCCTTATGTTCATTAAACTTTTCAATTTCCTCTAACGCATCTCTTGCGTCAAGTATAGGGTTAAGTACAATTCTTGTTGTACCTGTGATGTTTTCACAGAACTGTTCTGCTTCTGACATTTTATCTGTCTCAATTATTGCAAAACTGTGCGCTTCCTCGATGGATTGGTATGTAACAAATGGGCCATGTACAATTTGTACTTCAACCTTCTTTCGTTTCCATGATTGGAGATAAGTTTTCATTTCATCCTTTTGTACGGAGATCAAAACTAGGTACTTCATGATTACCCTTACGGGGAATTGGGGATAAAATTATGGACGTTTCTCATGGTTTTGGATTGTAAACTAATAATA
>JAUWLH010000198.1 GCA_030613835.1 Candidatus Bathyarchaeota archaeon
TTCGCTGAGTCTTGGCAACTCCTGGCGGCTGGTATGATATTCATCGGGTTCGGGATCGCGTTGATCCCCATCTGGCATAGCACCATCGCTGAGTCAGTCGAGGCAAATGAGATGGGTGAGGTGTTCAGCATACTGGGTAGCGCCTACATGACCACGGGAATGATCGGCACCGTTGCGGCGGGCTGGCTGGCGGACAACATGGGGTACAGAACGGTCTACGCCATCTCCGTTGGGTTCGCTGTGCTGTCACTGATAATCACGGTTTTTAAGATCGATGAGACCCACAAGCCATCAGGGGAGGCAAAGTTCACAGTCAGAGAGGCGTTCACGTCACTCCTGGACACGTTCAGGCCTCCCAAGTACATGTGGGGCTACTACATCGCCATGTCAGTGGACTTGTTCGCTTTCAGCGTTGGGTGGAGGCTCATTAACGGCCTGCTGGCGGAGGTGTACGGGTTCACACCGGGGATGCTTGGACTGATGAATGCGGCAACCACGGGTACAATGGCCTTGTTCCAGATAGTGTTGGGCAGGCACGTTGATAGGTACGGTTACAAAAAGTTCCTGACGATAAGCCAAATAATCTCAAGCGTTCTCCTCGCCATGTTGCTGTTCTTCCCGAGCTACCAAGTTGCCATCGCCGCCAGTGTATTGATGGGGCTGGGCGCCGCTTTCTGGATGCCAGCAGAGCAGGCGTGGGTGGCTAAGAACGTTGACCCCGAGCAGAGGGCGAAATCAATCGGTGGCTACAGTACTTTCAGGGGCCTCGTTGCGTTACCGGGCCCATTCATAGGGGGAATCGTCTACGATAGATACGGGTATCAAGGCCCACTGGCCATCAACCTGGTTCTGGCGATAATAGATGTGGGCCTCCTATGGTTCCTTGTCAAGGACAACGCCAGGGAGGAAAGCGAGCTACTCGACTATCCTGAGCTCCAGAATTAGCGGGTTGTACCCGTCCGGGCACGCGTGACGAGCCACCAGAGTACCGTCATCGGCCTTTGCGAAAGCCACGTTACCTCCCTGCGCCATGGCGTATATCTTGGGCATGACGCTGTACATTGCGTGGAGGCACAGCCTTCCCTCGATCTCATGTGTGTCCCAGTCAAAGGTGATCTCATCCCCGACCTTGTTTCCTGCATCGCAGTGACCCTCTTGGCTGATCACGGTTGCCTTTATCTTTACCATGACCTGTGAAGCCGCTTCATGGAATATAAATTCCAGCAGAGAAGTTTCAGAATAATCAACCAGTTTTTAAGTAGGTAGCCATTCTACCACGCATATTTCTGGGGGAAAATTATGGGAGTCCGAGATAGCCTAAAAAATGGTAGAGACTTCCTCGCGAGACAGTCCCATAACTACAGGATGATGATAGTCAGGAGTGGCGGGGGCATGTTCCTGTTCAACCTGACAGGGCAGTACAGCAGCATATTCACAAAGGCACTGGGTGCGGACAACATGACCATCGCGTGGCTGAGCAGCGTTAGCAGTTTCATCAGCATGATAATTAGCATGCCCGTCGGGTATGTCACCGACAACTATAACCTCAAGAAGGTCATGGGTGCGGGGCTGTTCCTCAACATCGCCATGATCGGTATGTACGCCTTCGCCCAGGACTGGAGGTGGATCTTCGTTGCAATGGTGATAAACCCGTTCACAATGGCGTTAATGTTCAGGAGTCAGCAGGTCATCATAACCAATGAGCTCGACAGTGCAGAGAGGGCGAGGGGAATGGGGATCAGGATGCAGATAGCCATGATCCTTGGTCTAATCAGCCCAATTCCAGCTGCATACCTGGTTAATAGATGGGGTGGTCTCACCATTGAGGGCATCAGACCGCTTTACTACATCAGGTTCGTGGGCATGATCATAGTCTACAGCTACGTCTACATCAAGCTCACGGACGTCCTGCCGAGGCCTAGGGCAAAAAAATCAACTGGGTTCATCAACGATTTCAAGGAGGTCCTCGACGAGGGCGGTAGAAAGCTCAAGGTAATGATAGTGGTTGGAGCCCTGGGGGCCCTGGTCTGGTCAACGATACAGAGCTTCACGTACCTGTACGCGGCGGAGATCAAGGGAGCCAACGCGCTGATACTGGGCCTGCTGCCTACGGTCGAAACAATAGCGTTCGTCCTATTTGCTACCCCCATGAATAACATTGCAGATACCAAGGGCAGAAAGTATGCGTTCCTTATGGTTAGACCTGCTTTATGGCTGTTCTTCGTCATTGTGATCGTAGCACCGAACCCGTACTGGCTACTCGTCGCTTGGTTCCTTAGGGGCATAGGGATGAGCACCAGTGCGTACAACACCCTGTTCCTGGAGTTGGTGCCAGCTGAGCAGAGGGGCAGGTGGATGGGGCTCAGCAACACGTTCAGCGCCTTGATAAGGATAGGAGCGCCCCTCCTCGGCGGCTTCATGTATGACAGCAAGTGGCCTTGGATGGTATTCGCGATCCCGTTGGCCGTGGACCTGTTAGTGCGGATACCTATATTCCACTTCTGGGTGCCCGAGACGCTCCTGAAGAGCCAGTAGCATCACATTAATTTCTTTGTGGAAGAGCTGGTCATAACCCTTTATCGAAATGTTGTGTTCTTTTGACCTTAAAAAACCGTTAGATCAAAGGCTTCCTTTGGTTCAACATGCCCGGTGAGCCCTACGAGTACGAGGAAGTGTATGAACTGGCCATGCATCACATCACCCACGGTATCAAGGCGTACGAGATCCGAGAGGTACGTGCTGATCTTCAGTTACTGGGACATCAACGAGCTGTTCGACCTAATACCGGAGGACTGGTTTCACAGCACCAAGTAGATCAAGGCGTCCGCGGAGCCCTTTAACAACGCGTGCGCATCCTTTTCTCTTCAAATATGCGATAGTTACAGGGGGGTAGTATTGACCACCCCTTAAAATCTTGGTTCAACGGAAAAAAATTATTCAACCATCCTGAAGGCCCGGCTCGGGTTCAGTATGAACGGTGGTAGGTGTGATGCCAGGTTGCTGAAGGGCAGCACCTCGGGCTTGAGCGTTATACCCAGCTCGTCCACCATATAGTCCCTGCGCCTGATGATCCTATCCCATGTCTCGGGGTATAGCTCCATGAGCCTGTTCCTGGTTCTCATGTCGCATATGGCTATGCCGTCCTCGATGTTTGTGGTGAAGTACTCGGTGCCGGTTCCGGGTATTATGTCGACCTGTAACGCCATCCCTGGCTTGATCCTGTCCTTTGAGCCCTGGTAGATGGGGCTGTTGACCCACTCGTCCAGGTGGATGAGGTGGCCCGGGTTCAGCTCGACGCCGTAGAACGGGTCACCCAGCTTGTCGTGGATGGCCTTGTACAGGTCGCCGCCAGTCGTCCCGATGCCCATAAGCTCAAGCCAATCGACCACCGCCTCGAAGTAGGGCGCTGCCAGTTTTGGTACGTAGTCCCTGATCTTCTTGGGAAGCTGGGTTTCGTCTTCCACCATCCAGCCGGCCCTGCTGTTCAGTGCCCCCGTCAACCCTAGCGCGGTGGTGAACGCGTCTCCTCTCTCGATTACCTTACTGGAGGGGCTGGATAAGCCCATCCACGCCCTCTCCCCGGTGCTGAGAATCAGGTGGAC
>JAUWLH010000055.1 GCA_030613835.1 Candidatus Bathyarchaeota archaeon
GTATGACCCCTGACATCCCCGCCATGGGGAAAACTATCCGAAAATGGCGCAAGGGAAACAAGGGTAGTGTGATAATCGGCGGACCCTCAAGCTCGGAACCAGAAAGGGTCTTGAAAAGGACTGGGGCTAATATTGCTATTATGGGAGAGGGAGAAAAAACTCTCTCTGAGCTTATAGAGTTGGGTGCACTCCAGGGAGTCACAGATGGACTTGAAGAAGTCCTCGGCATCAGTTACAGGAATAAAAAAAGAGTTACAATCAATCCGATGCGTCCAGTTCAATCAAGAGAGGTATTCAAAGAATACCAGGCATCCACGGACACCATCAGGGGATACGAATTGTACAAGTCTGCTAGGGTCTACGTTGAAGCAGTTAGGGGCTGTAGTAACTACCACAGAGCGAGAATCGGCCCCATAGGGAGTAAATGTACGTTCTGTGAGCAGTGCACCGAGTCGGGGCTGACTGAGAGATACGATTGCCCCGTGGGCATCCCCCCAGGATGCGGTTACTGCAGTGTCCCGAGCCTTTATGGGCCCCCCAAGAGTAGGCCAGTGGAATTCATCGTGGACGAGGTTCGGAGGCTATTAGAACTCGGGGTTCATCGGATTGTTCTAAGTGCCCCAGGTTTCCTTGATTATGGAAGGGAATTGCTCGTTGAGCCCGACCCATTGACGGACCCAAGAAACCCTGAGCCCAACTATGAAGAAATAGAGAGGCTTCTCTCGGAATTGAAGGAGATACCTCAGATGAAAACGGGTAATTCCTCGTTGATGATCGAGAATATCAAGGCATCTCTCGTAACAAAGAGGGCAGCAAACATCCTTGGAAGTTACCTCATTAACACACCAGTCAGTGTGGGCTTTGAGACAGGGTCGGATAGTCACAGCGTACAATTAGGGAGACCTGACACCCCATCAGAGACTCTCATCTCGCTGAGGAGACTCAAGGAAGCGGGGATGAAGCCCTATGTCTACTTTATCCACGGATTACCGGGACAAACAGAAGAGACAGCCCGCGAGACGGTGGATATGATTAATAAGAGCATGAAACTGGGCGCCGACAGGGTGATCCTTTATAGGTTCAGGAGCCTCCCCGCCTCGGCGTTCAGTGGTTGCCCCTCAGGGCCACCAGCCGTGTATGATCTTGATAGCAAGCTCATCTATGATGCAGCACAGAGGGCTAACATGGGTAGTAAAGAGGAGCTTGTGGGTAGGACCCTGAAGGTTGTGGTGGCAAACAGGTATGACAGGGATAGAAACTACTCAGTGGCATACCCTATGCTCCATGGTCCCGTGGTGCTTATCAAAGGAGGGGACTTTGACGGAGGGGAGGTTTTACGAGTCATAATCACGGGTGTAGCCAGCGACAGGATGGTATATGCATCAAAAATATAGTATAACAAGGCTCCAGAAAATATTAACTTTAATAGAGAGGATATCCAGTAATCTTAGGCGTCTAACATGTCCACTGAAGAGAACGGCGTTGAAACGATGGCCCAGGAAGGCCCTGTTTACGAGTGCGTAAAGTGTGCCAGGAGGGTTCCACATAAAGACCTCCAGAGATACATCAGCTTCAGGTGCCCTTACTGTGGATACAGGATATTCAGGAAGGTACGTGCGCCCATTGTCAAGAGGGTTAAGGCGAGATAGTTATGGCGTCAATGAAAAAAGCGCATACGCTTGAGGAGAAGAGGGCGGCACTCATCATAAAGTACCGTAGCTTCAACGTGGATAGCGTTGAGAAGGAGGAGGACAGGCTTGTGTACAGCCTCAGCAGGGGCGATGAAAAGTACCTCATGCATATCCTCATGGACAAGAAGACCGTTGGAATCGCTTTCATCAGGGAACTGAGAGACCAGGTCGAGGCTGGGGATGTTACAGGTGGGATCATTGTCTCCGATGGCAAGTATACTTATAGTGCAAGGAGCAACGCCCCAGAGATGTCCATCGAGCTTGTTCCATCTAGCCTACCCACGTTTGATGTGTTCGAGCACGCATACGTCCCGCTCCACGAGATCCTCACCGACGAGGAGAAAAAGGAGATCAGCGAAAAGTTCCATGCTGAGCCTTTCCAGTTCCCATGGATCAGGAGCACGGACCCCATATCGATCATCCTAGGTGCAAAACCTGGTGACGTGCTGAGAGTTACACATAAGAGCGAGACGGCGGGCAAGTACTTGAGTTACCGTTATGTAGTTTAACTACTTCTTAATTCTTCTAGAATCACTATTGCCTCACCGAGGGGCATGTCAAGTCTTTGACTGAGCTGCTCTGGGGTAGTCTTGGGGCTCTCCGGCAGTATGTTGTCTCTTGCGTAGCTCATGTGGGAGTTGTACATGGGCAACGTTTGGGCGGTCTCTACAAGAATATGCCATAACGGGTTGTCCCTGAACTCTTCGCTCATGAAGATGAATGGGTTTTGTGTGGGTAAAAGGTTAGTCTTCACGGAGCTTGTCGTACATCTTGTCAAGGGTCCAGCGGAGGCTGCTGTTGAGCTCCCTGAGCCGACGCTCTCCGCCAAAGTTCGTTATTAATAGCTTGCTGATCCTGTCTCCATCGGTCTCCACCGTGTACTCCAGAATATTCTGGGGCTCCAACTCGCCGTTTGATGCACGCTCCTGGTCTGTACGCCGCATGTTGTCGAGCACCCTTTCAAGGAGGAAGCTCTGGAAGGGAGGGATATCGGTTGTGAACTGGAATACCTCGGAGGGGATGAACACGAGTGTATTTTCCTCAACAATGATTGTCCCCAGCTGGGTCCCGTCCTTTCCCGTAATGCTCATCTCTTCATCGCCTGGAGGGGGGGAAGGGGATGCAGTCATCGTCGTTTCTCCGTCTGGTTCCAAGTTCTCTGGCTCCGGACTGGGCACGTGGACGGGCGTGGATATCGTTGGCGACAAGAAGGTCCTGAACCCTGTGGTCACGAGCAGTCCGTTTATCTCCTCCAGGGCCGTCCTTATGTCGGTCATCTCCTGGTCAATTTCCCTGAGTCTTGTCTCTAGGGATGCCTTGAATCCTAGAAGCTTTTTGGTCTCGTTCTCCTCAGCCATATGTTGAATCTCCGGGTTCTACATTATTCATGGCGAGTGGATTTAAAGGGATAACGTGCATGCGTGTATAGGAAGATGTTAGGACGAGGATTCGTGGAACGTTACCTTGAGCTCAGCAGGGTAAAGGATAGCTTTCTGTGCGTGGGGGTGGACCCTGCGACGGAGGACATGAGGGACAGGCACACTGTGCCACAGGGACTCATCGATGAGAAAGGCGAGTCAGAGGGATTGAAGGAGTTCTGCCTTAACGTCATCGAGGCCGTAGCGCCATACGCGCCCGTGATCAAGCCAAACGCCCAGTTCCTTGTCTATGCGCTTGGGTATGAGGGGTTGAGGGAGATAGCGGAAAAGATCCATGAGGGCAACAGCCTGGCCCTGCTGGATATTAAGCTCACTGATATAGGGAGCACCATGGACGCGGGGCTCTACTGGATCGACAGGCTTGGGTTTGACGCCGTGACGTTCAGCCCGTTCCCTGGATACGAGAACGGGGTGGACTCTGTCTACAGGTGGAGCGAGGAGAAGCAGAAGGGCATCTTCGCGTTATGCAGGATGAGCAACCAGGGGACCCATGATTACCAGAGCAGGGAACTGGACGGGGAAATGTTCTATAAACGGCTGGCAAGAGACGCGTTCAACCACGGGAGCAATGGGTACGTAGTAGGTTGCACCGCGAGCGAGGAGCTCAGAGACATTAGGGCCATCATAGGTGAGGAGACACTGATTCTTGCACCCGGTCTGGGCGCACAGGGAGGTGATCCAGAGACCGCACTGAAATATGGTACGAACAGTAATGGGGAGGGCTTAATTGTTTCATCGTCTCGCGGCATCAATTTCGCGTATGAGGCTCTGGGCGTCTCGTGGAAAAAGTACGCTGAGGCCAGTGGTCAAATGGCGAAGAAGAAGCGCAACGAGTTGAATGAAATTCAGAAAAGACTATAGTTATTTATTACCATAGAGGTTTTAAACCTCCTTCTATTACTTAGTTAGAGGTTCAACCGGTTGACCACTAAGATATTCGAGGTTCGGTTCCACGGCCGAGGCGGCCAGGGAGCTTGGACAGCCTCGCTTCTTCTCGCTCAAGCAGGTTTAAACGAGGAGAAAAACATTCAAAGTTTTCCTGCATTCGGACCTGAGCGCGCAGGTGCGCCAATAACGGCGTTCACGCGTATCAGTGACGAGCGGATTCAATTACACTCTAGCGTTTACGAGCCAGATGTTGTCGTAGTTCTCGACCCTACCCTCCTCGGCCCAACCGTGGCGGATGGTATCCAGAAGGACACGAAGCTCATTGTAAACACAAACAAGACAGCCAATGAAGTGCTCAGCATCCTCGGACTTGAAGACGTCGAGACTTGGACGGTGGATGCCACCTCGCTAGCGATAGACATGCTAGGTAGGCCTATCACCAACACCGCTATGTTAGGTTCTGTTGTGAAGGCGACTGGGGTCGTCAAGCTGGACAGCATTGTCGAGGTCGTCAAGGCTAGGTTCGATGGCAAGATCGGTGAGTTGAACGCAGAGCTCGTGACCAAGGCGTATGAGGAGGTAAAGCAAGGATGAGTAAACGAGTATGGCAGGATCTGCCAAAGGGAGCCATCAGCTACAAGTCCAGCATGGACTACAAAACGGGCGACTGGGGAGTAGACGCGCCAAAGATCGATCACAGCAGGTGCACGAAATGCACCCTCTGCCATTTCTATTGTCCAGAGGGAGCCATTCTCATGAGGAAAGACGGATACACAGAAGTTGACCTTGATTACTGCAAGGGATGTGGCATCTGTGCAAAGGAGTGCCCGGTAAAGTGTATCGAGATGGTGAGAAAATAATGGTGAAACAGGAATTACAGGGACTTAACGGGGACGAGGCGGTCGCATACGCCACAAAGCAGGTAAACCCTGACGTTGTAGCGGCCTACCCCATCACTCCACAGACAATCATTGTTGAGAGGTATAGCGAGTACGTCGCGGACGGTCAGGTTGATACGGAGTTCGTCGCGGTGGAATCTGAGCACAGCGCAATGAGCTGCAGCGTTGGAGCATCGGCTGCAGGTGCGAGGGCTTTCACCGCCACAGCGTCAGCGGGATTGGCCTTGATGTGGGAAATCGTGTACGTCGCTTCAAGCCTAAGACTGCCTATAGTTATGGCACTGGTGAACAGGGCACTGAGTGGGCCCATCAACATCCACAGCGACCATAGCGATGGAATGGGTGCAAGGGACACCGGGTGGATTCAGATCTACTGTGAGAACGCTCAGGAGGTTTACGATGCGTCAATCCAGGCGTGGAGGATTGCGGAGCACCTGAAGATACAATTACCCGTCATGGTGTGCTTGGACGGGTTCACGTTAAGCCATACAATGGAGAACGTAATGACCCTACCGGACTCCGTCGTGAAGGAGTTCGTCGGCGAGAGGCCATTCATCGAGGTCGATGGGCACATGGGTAAAGGAGAGCTAAGGCTCAATCCAGATATGCCACTGACCATGGGCCCTCTTGACCTTCAGGACTTTTACTTCGAGCACAAGATGCACCAAGTTGAAGCGCTGAATTATGCCCTTGTACACATTAAGGATATCGACGACGAGTGGGAGGGACTCAGCGGACGGAGGTACGACTATGTGGAGCCACACATGATGGAGGACGCGGAGGTGGCCCTCATCGGCATGGGCTCAATGGTGGGCACCATCAGGCACGTCGTTGACGAGCTGAGGACCGAAGGAGTAAAGGCGGGAATGGTCAAGCTTAGGCTGTTCAGGCCGTTCCCATCAGAGTACATCAAGAAGGCTGTTGGAGATGTCCCAGTTCTGGGAGTCATGGAAAAGTGCATCAGCTTCGGTGCACCCGCAAGCC
Source organism: Candidatus Bathyarchaeota archaeon (assembly GCA_030613835.1). GTDB lineage: Archaea > Thermoproteota > Bathyarchaeia > TCS64 > TCS64 > RBG-16-57-9. The sequence goes on from JAUWLH010000055.1 coordinate 5,902, forward strand.
CCCTCATGGAGGAGATAACGACTGCCTACTACCACGACAAGGAAAAGCCAATGCTGGCAAACTATGTCGTCGGATTAGGAGGCAAAGACGTATCACCCGCAATAATCAGGGAAGCCTTCGATAATCTACTCAAGATAAAAGAGACTGGCAAGGTGGAGAAATTCATGAGCTACATAGGAGTCAGAGGTGAGTAAGATGGAGAGACTTACACTAAAAGACGCTGCCTACATCAAGGACACCTTGATGAGCGGCCACAGGCTATGCGCGGGATGTGCGCACCCCATCGTCGGTAGGCTGATAATGAAAGCGGCGGCTGATGTCCCGACCATCGTCACAAACGCCACGGGATGCTTGGAAGTAGCTACCACTATCTTCCCGTTCACCAGCTGGAACGTTCCATGGCTACACAACGCCTTCGAGAACGCCGCGGCGAATGCCAGCGGAATCGAGGCGGCATGGAGAGCCCAGCGGCGCAGCGGCAAGGGGCCTCTGGCAAAGTATGAGAAGCTCAACGTCATCGCTTTCGGTGGAGACGGTGCAACCTATGATATTGGTTTCCAGGCCATTTCAGGTGCCTTTGAGCGTGGACACCACTTCACCTACGTCCTGATGGACAATGAGGCGTACATGAATACGGGTATTCAGCGTAGCGGCGGAACGCCCTTTGCTGCGGCAACCACGACAAGCCCGGCTGGGAGCGTCATCCCAGGTAAGACGGAGTGGAAGAAGCCCATCGATGAGATCATGATCGCGCACGAAATCCCGTATTTTGCAACGATGAGTCCCGCGTACCCACAGGACGTTCTGGACAAGTGCAGAAAGGCATTCAACACTGAGGGCCCCAAGTTCTTGCACGCGTTCATACCCTGCACAAGGGGATGGCGATACGAGACATCCGAAAGCGTTTCACTGGCGAGGCTAGCAACACAGACGTGTATCTTCCCGCTCTACGATGTGGAGAGGAGCGAAGGCAGGCCCGTGTATAAGCTGAGCGGCGCTAGCGCGGCTATCGCGAGAAGGCCCAAGTCCAAGAAGCCGGTCGAGGAGTACCTCAAGAGTCAGGGAAGGTTCAGGCACCTGTTCAGGCCGACGGAGAATAAAGAGCTCCTAGCGGCCATCCAGGATGGAGTTGACCTCAGATGGCAGCTCCTACTGGAGAAGTGTGACCTCTAAAATCCTTCTTTTTTAACCCAATACGATTTTTCCCATTTCTCGGGCAACCCAGGAATTATGTTGAACAGGGGATGGGCTCGTAGTTTTTTGATTCGCGTGTTTTCCTCGTATTTTTCTGGGGTGCGTTTCTTGAGGCGTTCTTGAAGTAGATCAAACTCGTACTGTAACTGACCCAGTGAAATATTGATGGGATCAACACCCGAGTCAAGGTATATTATCTTGGAGTAGTTGTACTTGTAACTCCGCTTTACGCTCTCAACGTGTATTCCTTTGAGGTAGAAACCAACCGCTTCCATGGGCTTTGGGTGGTACTTGAACCTGTCAAGCTGTGGGTGGTTCCTCCAGCCCTTTGTTTTTCCTTCAGTCACTTTCTGGGCGAGCAACGCTTCGCGCCACTGGGCACCGAGACCCATCCAGTCGAGGTAGGAGGGATGGAGGGACCAGATTCTCATAGGCATACATGGAGACTCTTCCCACTTAACATTTAATGGGCAGGATTATACCATGCCGTTTCCCAGCATCAAGTAGAGGTAAAAGTTATGGAGGTCGCTACCCTTGGAGGAGGATGTTTCTGGTGCACCGAGGCAGTTTTCCTTGAGATTGAGGGGGTTGTAAATGTGGTTCCCGGATACTCTGGGGGTCACGTTAATAACCCATCTTACCAGCAAGTGATAACCGGCACAACTGGACACACGGAGGTCATACAGGTCACGTTTGATCCTGAGGTAATTTCATTCAGGAAGATCCTTGAGATTTTTTTCACCATGCACGACCCAACGAGTCTGGATAGGCAAGGGGCGGACGTGGGAACCCAGTACAGGTCAGTAATCTATTACCATAGTGAGGAGCAGAGGAAGGACTCTGAGACGTTCATCTCGGAGATGAATGAGACCAACGTGTTCAATCTATCTATTGTGACAAAACTTGAACCTTTCACAGAATTCTACGAGGCCGAGGACTATCATGTGAACTACTATAACCGGAACAAGCAGCAGGGGTACAGCAGGTTCGTGATAGAGCCCAAGCTCAAAAAAGTAGAGAAGGTGTTCAAGAAACGGATCAAGTGACGTTAAAACGACGAAGAATTGTGAGAGCACCCGTAAATCGAGACGTAAAAACTCATTAACTCATTTTATCCCCTAGCATTAGAGGCGTAACTTTTGATTGATAGATACACAGCGGCAATTATTCAATTCAGGAGGATTGATCCTGAACAGATACCTGATGTCATTGAGCGGAAGGAGGCTAACCTCAAGAAGATGCTGGGGAGCTTTGAGAGTCTTGAAACCTGGGATGCTATCAGCCCAGTCAAGCTTGTCTTGCTACCCGAGAACATACTGAGGCATGTGTTCAACG
>JAUWLH010000016.1 GCA_030613835.1 Candidatus Bathyarchaeota archaeon
GAAATTCAACCTACTTGACATAGTGAAAAACTTCAGAAACGTCGAGTACAACCGCGAACGGTTCCCCGGCCTCGTGTTCAGGATCAAACGACCCAAGACAGCCACTCTCATCTTCAGCACGGGCAAGATGGTGTGCACGGGAGCCAAGTCCGAGAAGATGGCGAAAAGGGCGGTCCACAAGGTCGTCCGCGAACTAAAAAATGGCGGAATCATCATCCTAGGCAAGCCGAAGATCGTTATACAGAACATGGTAGCCTCAGCGAACCTCCACGGGTCAATCGACCTGGAGACCGCCGCGGATATCCTGGAAAACGTGATGTACGAGCCAGAGCAGTTCCCCGGTCTCATCTACCGGATGAAGGACCCTAAAACGGTTCTCCTCCTCTTTGCGTCAGGTAAGCTTGTCTGTACGGGTGCAAAAAGCGAGGAAATGGTCCATGAATCCGTAGCCAATATATACGAGGTTCTGCAGGATTATGATCTTTTAATCTAAGGCTAGCTGGGCGAGTAAACCCCTCGAAACTGCTTATCGTCATATCTCTGTCTTAGTAAAGTTATTTTCAGGATTGATTAAATCAACCTTGGTGTTCTAGTGAAATATATCGAGAAATTATATGTTTTTCAGTCACTACCTCAGCATATCTTCTGTCGGTATGTTCAGCCCCTTGCAGAGTGCCACTATCTCTGTCCATGTGTCATCTGGTAGCTTGACTCCGTTCGCCAGCCTATACGCTTTGGTCTCCTTCTCCGGCTCCCCTGGGATCATTATCCTCTCGCCTTCAAGCGGTTGCCAGTTCTTCACCTGCTTGAGTAATGAATCTGTGTTCTTCACGAACTCGTCTAATCCAATGAATGCCTCGGGGTTCACCGCCACCATGAAGACGCCGTTCGGAGATGGAGGTGATGTGATGCCAGATGGTCCTACCCTTGAGCCTGTCAGTACCGCCCCCAGTAGCTCCGAAACCATCTGTAGTCCCATGCCCTTGTAGAGGCCGAATGGGAGCAGCCACCCGCCCTCGGATAACACCGTCGGGCTATCGTTAGCGTTGCCGTCCTTGTCCAGGGTCCAGTGGGTCGGGATCTTCGTCTTCGCAGCCCTCGCTACGCTTAGCTTGCCTGCGGCCACCACGCTCGTAGCGTAATCGACGAGGAATGGGATGTCCCCTCCGACTGGAACTGATGCGCTGTATGGGTTTGTGCCGAAGACTGGCCCGTGGCCGTTATAAACCGAGACGATGGGGTGACCGACGTTGACGTAGAGGGTTGTGATGATTCCCTGCTTGGCTGCCATCTCGGTGTAGTAACCGATCCTGCCGATGTGGTTTGTGTTGAACGTGCCGATGGCTGCCACCATGTTCTCCTTTGCCTTCTCTACGGCGATCTCCGTCATTCTTCGGGCCGTGAGCTGTCCCATCCCCCACTGGCCGTCGATGTACGCGGTGCCGGGGGTTTCCTTGATCACCTTGGGCTCCACGTCCAAGCGGATGTTGCCCTCCTTTATCCTCTCACTGTACCTGACGAAGTAGTGCGCGCCGTGGCTGTCGTGACCCGCCAGGTTTGCTTCCACCAGTGAGTTGACGAGGAACTTGGCATCATCGTCACCGACGCCCTGTGTCTTGAATATTTCTATTCCCAGCTGTATCAGTTTACCCGCTTGGACGGTAATCATACCGAAAAGTGATGTTTGATAGGATAAAAAAGGTGGGTTTTAGACCCGTTTGGCGATGCCCTCAAGGAAACTCTTGATGTCTTCCTCCTCGATGCCGTAGTGGGTTACGAGCCTTGTGCCTGTTCCCCTGCCCCTGCTCTTCCAGCCCATCTCGGCGCATGCCTTGTTCCAGTCCTCGGCGGTCCAGCCAACTGGGCTGAAATCCACGTAGACCATGTTGGTCTGGACCTCGTTCACCACTTTGATACCGATCTTGGTCAATCCATCCGCGAGGAGCTTGGCGGTGGCGTGGTCGTCCGCGAGCCTGTCCACCATCTTGGTGATGGCGATTAAACCTGGAGCGGCGATGATTCCCGCTTGTCTCATGCCGCCTCCTAGCATCTTCCTGTACTTGCGCGCCTTGTCGATGACATCCTGTGAGCCAACAACCATGCTACCGACTGGTGCCGCCAATCCCTTGCTGAGGCATAGCTGGATCGTGTCAGTGTACTGGGCGATCTCCTTCACATCGATGCCTAGGGCGACGGCCGCGTTGAAGACACGTGCGCCGTCTAAGTGGACGTTGAGGTCATGTGCCTTGGCCACGTCCCAGTATGACTTCATCTGGTCCACGGTCAGAACGATGCCCCCGGCTGAGTTGTGTGTGTTCTCTACGCAGAGTAGCGAGGTGGGTGGGTAGTGTATGTTATCGGCCCTCACCGCCTTGGCTATATCGTCGGGGTTCATGTGTCCCTTGACACCCTGGACGGTCCTGGACATAAGCTGACCCATGACGGCGAGACCGCCTACCTCATTGACATAGATGTGGCTCCTCTCCTCTAAGATGATCTCGTCGCCCCTATGGGTGTGAGCCAGGATCGCTACTGCGTTACCCATGGTCCCGCTGGTGACGAACAGGCTTGCCTCTTTGTTAAATATCTTGGCGGTGACCCGTTCAAGCTCGTTGATACTTGGGTCGTCACCGTATACGTCGTCGCCTACCTCTGCCTTGTAGGCCGCCTCTCTCATCTCCGGGGAGGGTTTGGTGACTGTGTCGCTTCTAAAATCAAGGTTTTTCTCAACGCGGTTGTTTATAGTCAATTTAATGTGCTCAACTCCAGTTTGATAAGATAGGTGGGGAACTCCGGGGGATAAAAAACCTATCATACTATGATGATAAAAGCTGGAATGTTGGGGTTTGGGCCATAATTTTATCCACCTTTACGATAATTTAGAGACTTTTATTCTTTGTATCCTATATTTTCATCTATTTTATGCTCGATGTAGCCTATTGCTTAAAGATAGAAGTACATATTTTTGTACGTGCGCGCATCTATCTTGTCTGCTATATGGATTTTATTGAGCGGGTCCAGTTCACAAGACGTTCATATGCATATTCAGCAACCAAAATAACGGCAATTATAGATCCGGAAATAAAGAGAAGTGCATTAGCTGCACTATCCATTCCATTCATTTTAGAAAAGACGGCCCAGATAAGGAAGAGTATTGATATTATTTTTAAGACTAGTTTGAATTTAACTAAGCGCTGAGAGTATTCGTACACAAGAATACAAGTAAACCCATTGAATAAAAAAATGCACCCATTAATAGATTAAACATACTTGCGCACATTGTTTTGAGTAATACGACATAAAAAAAGAGGAAAAAGAAGGGAGGATATTCAAGAACAACTAGGGAATACCTTCAAGAAGCGTATTCATACCTCTTTTGTTCATGAGTTCCCAAGCCTCCAAAATACAATTAATGCTGGATGAATATATTTTCCAGCTGTAAATGGATATAAACTATGTAGGTAACGAACGTTAACTATTCATATTATTTATGAAAACACTCAATTAATTTGTATTAAATCTGTAAACAAGCTTGTTTGGGACAGAACGAAAATACATGTATTAATAGATCATGTCAACAGAACCATATCTGATGCACATGTTTTTATTGTCCCTCACCTAGACGCATGTCTCCTTGTTCTTGCACATTGGCATTAAACTCCTGAGAGGTTTTTTACAGAGTCATATTCGGTTCATCTAAGCTGGACCAGTATTGTTTAGCTATTTCACAAGAAATGCAATCATATTCTCGGTTACATCTCTAAACTCAAGAAAGCATTTGAGAGTGACTGTCATATTAATCTACCTTGTACTTGATATGCGAGCTTGTTCTGTAAAACAAATGTGAACCATATAGATAATGTGGAATAGTGTTCCATCAACAATATGCATTCATTGCTTATACAAAGTTCATGGATGAAATCAGACACCATTACTGTAATGTGTGTCATAAAAACACAGACCATATATTGAAAACTCATTATGATGGGACTATAAGTCAGGAGTGTTTGCTTTGCCATAATATTGAGCTTTCTCAAAAAGGCCATGATTACCACAAGTTTGAAAAAGTCAAGAAAAAGAAGAACAGACACAAAAATCTATTTCCATCAGATTCATTACTATAACCTGTGTAATAGGCTTGAAACGCGCGCTTCCCCTTGTAGAATCTTGCACACGCGCAAAAATAACCAATTTAATTGTAGAACAGGTCATAGTCGCCCAGCAGTTCGTACAGTTTGTGTACAGACTTGTGGACGATCTCCTCGCTCTTGCCCCCTGTGCAAACGATCTTGCCTGAGGTGAACACAAGTAGGACCGTCTTGGGGTCAGCCATACGGTAGATCAAGCCCGGGAACTGCTCTGGCTCGTACATCACGTTATCCAGCACATCACAGGCCGTCTCTAGGTCCACCTTGCTATGCAGGTTGGCCGATGCAACGATGTTCTGAATGATAATCACTGGCTTTCCCAGTACCACTATCCCGTTCTTCTTGAGCTCCCTGACCACCTTGTTTACGGCGGACTTTGCGAGTTTCTCGGACTTGGCTCCCGTGCACACCATCTTGCCCGTGCTGAAGATGAGAGTGGCTGTCTTGGGTCGTTTGAGCCTAAACACGAGGCCGGGGAACCGTTCGCGGTTGTACTCGACGTTTCTGAAGTTTTTCACTATGTCAAGTAGGTTGAATTTCTGGTTGAGGGTTACAGACGCTACGACGTTCACTATATTGATATCCAGATCCTCGGGGTTAACTATCGGTTCCTGTGTCATATCTTTTCACTCTACATATGTGTCCAAGCATCGTTTTCTTGCAGTATTGAGGATTGAACAATCGTCATATGCATAACTATAACCGGGTTTATATACGTCACGGCTCAACGGCAGCAAACCAAATGTCTCAAAACTGGAAATGAGCCGCAACGACACCATCAACAAGGATCTATATTCCTGGAGCTCAAGACCTCAACTGTGTCCGTAACCTGGGGTCTCTTTTTTCTCTCCAGGCATCTATCAACTAACAAACTTATGCCGGCCTAAACACAGTCCATAAACCAACTTTATCAAGGATTTTCCAGACGATATGCTGATATAGCTTGCACCTCATTTTTCGATGAAATGAGCCCTGGCTACCCAGTCGAGACCGTCAAAGAGGGAAAGGCATCCCTGCTCGTACCGAGGCTAGACCCCGAGGCCGAAGAGCACATCCAGCAGCAGCGGAGCCAGGCCCCCGTTTTCTACAACGCCGTGATGAAGACCAACAGGGACACCGCCATCCTAGCCCTACGAACCTACCAGCGGAAAAAGAGCAGAAACGTCCAAGTGTGCGAGCCCATGACGGGCAGTGGCGTCAGGGGGATCAGGCTCCTCCTTGAGGCAGGGGAGATCGAGGACATGGTCCTCGGGGATTTAAGCCCCTCCGCGCTAGCCTTGGCGGGGGAGAATGCCGAGCTCAACGGGGTCAGGGACAGGATTAAGCTCAGGGAGCTGGACGCCAACCTGCTGATGTCCCTCCACAGCTACCCCTTCGGGAGGTTTGATTACATCGACGTGGACCCGTATGGGACGCCCACTCCCTTCTACGATACCGCTATCAGGGCCACTAAGAATCATGGCATGATCGCGCTCACCGCCACCGATATGCCACCCCTCTGCGGCGTGAACGCGCGGGCGTGTATCAGGAAGTACGGTGGCCGTCCCTTGCAGGGGGAGTTCTGCCACGAGGTGGCTTTGAGGCTGCTGGGCTCATCATTCATTCATCAAGCGGCCATCCACGGGTACGCCGCCACCCCCCTGTTTAGCTACTACGCGGACCACTACGTGAGGGCGTACTTCAGGATCGACAAGGGAGCCAGGAGGATCGAGGGCCAGCTCAATCAGGTAGGGTTCATCAAGTATTGCCCCGGTTGCCTCCACAGGTTCCCTAGCATGGAGAACGCCCCAGAGCGATGCGGGTGCGGTGAGGACGTGAACATCGGCGGTCCCCTGTGGCTCGGGGAGTTGTCCGATGTCGAGTTCCTTGACGGTATGATCGATGAGATTGGTAACGCGCCTCATCTGGCGGGCACCAAGGCCGAGGTAATCATGGGGCTGGCCAGGGGCGAGATGGGCTTCCAGGTGTCCTTCTTCGACATCGACAAGATCTGTAAGCTGGTCGGCGTCAAATCTGTCTCCACGGAGGACGCGTTCGGGGCTATCAGGGAGACGGGTTTCAGCGCGGTGCCCACGCATTACCGTTCAAGGACGCTGAAGACGGATGCGTCCATTGATGAACTGGTGGATGTCTTCAATCGGTTCAAAAATATAGGGTAGAGAAAGTTACTCTACCTTGGTGAAGGCCTTTGCACCCGCGTTGCAGATGGGGCACTTGTCCAGCGGGGCTCCCTCAACGGTGTTCCCGCAGACATCGCAGACGTAATAGTCCACGGCCTTGAGGTCCGAGTCAGCTGCCAGGGCCTCGGCCGCCTTCTTGTAGAGCACAGTGTGGATCTTCTCCACCTCGTTGGCGATGTTGAAGCTCCATGACGCCTGGTTCTCGCCCTCCTCAGCTGCGACGTCGAGGAACCCGGGGTACATCTTTGTGAACTCGTATGTCTCCCCTGCGATGGCCTCCTGGAGATTCTCCTTGGTGGTGTTGATACCGCCCATGATCCTCAGGTGGTTGTGGGCGTGGACTGTCTCGGCTGCCGCCGCTGCTTTGAACAGCTTCCCTATCTGGGGGTATCCTTCTGCCTCGGCCCTCTTGGCGAAGGCCAGGTACTTTCTGTTTGCCTGGCTCTCGCCTGCGAAGGCTGCTGCCAGGTTCTCTTTGCTCTTGCTCATAGTAATCACGGAATAAGATGAAAAACACAGGGTGGTAAATAAAGGAATAACATTATCCAGGTGGGCTCTCTTTTATTCTCATCAACGATATGTTCCCCATGACGAAAGCGATTGATGTGGACTTCAGCAAGATGCTTCTGAGGCCGTGCATTGTGGTTTCGACTGTCTCCGAGAACGGCGTTTCAAACGCCGCCCCCTTCAGCTTCAACAGCCCGGCCACCTCCAAGCCCCTCATGTACGGATTCTGCTGCGAGGTTGAGCACGACACGTGGAGGAACATCAGGGCCAACAGCGAGTTCGTGGTGAACCTGGTGGGCGAGGATTTTGGGGACCTCATGAAGCCACTGTCAAGGGACTTACCATACGAGCAGAGCGAGATACTGGAATGCGGTCTGACCGAGGTGCCATCTAAGAGGGTCAAGCCCCCGAGGATAGGGGAGGCATATGGCTGGATGGAGTGCAGGATGATATCGTACGAGAAGCTGAGTCCTCGCGTGGTCTGGATATTCGGTGAGGTCATGGTCTCCGAGATCAGGGAGGACGCGCTGGACGGCGTCGTCGATGTAGAGAATGTCAAGCCGTTGAACCATATTTCGGGGGAGACATTCGTCGTCGAGATGAAGAGGACCAAGTACACCCGATAGAAGGTCCATGTGGGGTCAAATCCGGAGTCTTTCTTTGGCCCAGGAATGATCTGCCTTCGCATGTTAAGGCCCAGTTTGTCATTATTTCGGCGCGCGCGAGTACGTTCCAGTTGACCCCGGAACTGAGCATCTTATCCTCGGAATAGAGAGAAGGTCTATACTTGAGGATAAACTGAAATTGCTCAGGAAGCAGAACAGGGCGATCTTCATTGATTTCCAGGGTGACGAGGAGATGCTGGGAGGCTGCCTCACCACGGGTCGCAGCTTCATCCACGTCAGCCAGAGCAGGGCCGTTGAGCTTTGCCCTGCTTCGCCCTACTCCGATGTGAGCCAGAGGGATATATCCCTGAAAGAGGCCTTGAACTCTAGGCTCTTCAAGAAAATTACGGGACCCCCAAACAGCCTGACGGAGTCAAGCAGCAGTTGCGCCCTTTACGATAAAGAGGAATGAGTTAGGTCTCTGGACTCCTAGGTATTGATGAACAACGGACTGGTCCAAGCCATCGCCCCGTCCTCCTGCACTATTCTGACCCAGTAGGCGTTCAACCCTCGCCTGGGTTCAGGTATGTATGTGAACTCAAGCATATCTGGCAGCTCGTCCTTGATAGTCGAGACCTTGACCCTCTGGTTCAGCCCACCTGCATCAACTACAAGTGGGTCATACCGGATGTCCCTGGGCTTGAAGGTGAACGTGGATGGACCCGTCTCGAATGATACCTCGGTCTCGTTGTCTCTCTCAAGTCGCAAAAGTACGCCGTCGGGGTCCCCGCCTGTGCTGGATATCCAACTCAGCTCCATCTCTGAGACCCTCTCGATGCCCTGATTCGGATAATCGAACGCGAACTCTTTGAACTCGGTAATAATCCCGCCCTTGACAATGAGTCCACCGTCCCACGTGACCACCTTGGGCCTGCTCCTGACCCTCGCGCCGCTCCACTCAACCTTGATAAGAGTCTCGGACTCGGTAGCAGGCTCGGCGAAGGGGTGGAGATGGACAAGTTTTTCCCAGTTGTAGACCTCCACCGCGTGGATTGGGGCTGTCCCGTTGACTTTTATTTTGATCTTGGGCGTATTGTCAGTGATGTACTCCTCTCCCATGAGGTGCCCGTCGGACTCAACGTGGACGATGATGCGCTCACCCGTGGTGCCATAGGTTCTTCTCGCCCAGAGTGCCTCCCAGAGGCCCGCGCGGGTTAGGTCCTTGGCGTAGACCGCTGTGTACCCGCCTCTGGTCGTCATACCACCGGAGGGGTATGTTAAGCCGGGCCTCGATGAGTGGTCGTCACTTGCTGCGATGAAGCCCACTTTCATGCGTCGCTTCATTGCCTCCATCAGGAACCACTCGAACGTGCCGTGGTTGCTGTGGACCTCGATCACTGGGATGAACTCGGGGTCGTAGAAATCAAAGTTTGCGTGTCGGCCGCCCACATGGGGCACTGCTAAGACATCCTTCCTGCCCCTGAACGTGTCCCAGAGCTCACTGATGGGGTACCTGTCGGTATCCTCGTCGGACTTGTCCTCTATGAGCCAGTGGTCGCTCCTGTGGATCTGCTCGTCGTCGCCAAGGAAGTAGATATTGTGGTCACCACCACCGGGTGTGAGCCCTGACCATTCGTAGCCGAGGAATGTGATGAACTTACCGGGGTCGTTGTACTCATTGATGAGCTTCTTGATGTGCTCCCATAGAGGTTTGGTGATCTGGAAGTCATTTCCCTGCCATCCCGTGAAGTCAAGGGCCGCTACATCCCTGACGAATGAAAGGTACTCGGGGACTGATCCAGTCCCGACGGTCTCTTTTGTCTGTCCGTGGGCATCACCCCAGTAGAGCTTCAGTTCAGGCTCCTCCTCCATGACCATGATAGGGTTTGAGGTGGCCGCGTTTCCCTGATCGTCACTCACGGAGACATGTTGAAGCCCCGATTTATCGAGGACAAGACCTGAGAATCTGTGAGCGCCTTTGTCCTCATCATTGAACTGGTAGGGCTCGATATGCTCCGAGTCCTCGGCATCGAACGAGACTTTCCCGCGGTATGAATCACTGCGGTTCCCATGTACATCGAGAGCCCTCACGGTTACATCGAAGGGCTCACCGATCACTGCCTGAGATGGCACGACGATCTGGATCTGTTCAGCTGTCCCACCGATAATCGTGATGCTCGGTGAGCCCGGGACGGGTTTGTAGAGGCCCGTGCCGAATGGGTCCACGAATACCTTGAACAGGTACTCAGCCTCCCTCGATGTCTTGAGCTGGTAGCCCGGGCTGCCCTGGCTCGTGTCACCGAACGTGAAAACCAGCTTATCCCCCTCGTAGAGGGAGCCGTCCTTGACGTCCACCTGGAACGCGGACCAGAATGGCCTAATGTGGCTTGCCCTGAGGTCACTCCTCTTGGATCCGAATAGCTCTATGTCCCTGCTCACGGTTTGGGTGATTGGGAGCGAGCCGGATACCAGCCTCACGCCTCGCGTGGCGGTTACCGTGGTGTACCCTGGAGCCTTTGGGTCAACCGTCTGGGGCTTCATGCCGCCCCTTCTGGCCACCCTGATGCTTCCACCGTCGTCGATACCGTACTTTCCAATAGTGTAGACGACCTTGAACGTGCCGTAGCTCCCTACAACGTATGATCCGCCGGGCCCTTCCGCGGAGCCAAGCCATGAATTATCGGTGCGCATACAGCGTAGTGATTACTGAGGATAATAAAACCACGGGTAATATATCATAAGGGAGATTCCTCGCATATGCACCCACAACGGTCGTTGAGGTGACTGAAAAGCCAAATCAAGGCGATTTACAATATTTCATTAAAAAGTAAATTTATAATCTAGTTTTTATAGATAATTACAATAAAGATGTTATATACTGGATGTGTGACTATTGTTGTGGTTCAATGTATGCTGAAACCTTGATCAACGGGTCCACGCTGGATCAGCTACATGCCATCAACGATCTCCGTGATTCACTGCATCTAAGCTACCCAGAGCTAGAGTCCGTTACCAATCAATACGGGGTCAACGACCCAAGGATTTTTCCGTATCTCGGGTCTGATCACTCCCCACTAAAAGTAGAGAACTATTCGAGTAGGGTACTGAGTATACTGGAGACCCCAATCAGGGAGGACTATGTGAGGATAGCGCTGAACGCCTTGGCCATCCCCATCAGGGACGATTACCTAAGGCTCGGGCTGAATAGCCTTGCCACTCCCATCAGGGATGACTACCTTAGGCTTGCTGTTAACAGCATTTCTAGGTCAATCAGAGAGGACCACCTCAGGTTGGTACTGGAGGCGCTGATAAAGGCCATCAGAGAGGACTGCTTGAGGACGGCGCTAGAAAAATTCAATGAAAAAGGAATTGAGGCCCAGCCAACCGTCAATCAAGTCATCAATATCATTCAAAACAACCCTGACTTTGTCAAATACTCGCCATCGAAGAGGTTCGATATACTGGGCGATGAAAGGATGAGATACAGGGAGCTAAAGGACATTGGGAGAGAACTAGGGGACATCGTCTCGGTGCTGGACCGGGTGATGTACGAGATCCCCATAGACAAGGCATCGGAGTTTAGAGACATTGATTACTCTTTGTACACCAATGGCTCAATAGGGATGGATGGCGTATACGCTGACAAACAGTTCAATCTGAACTCGGTTGAGCACATCTATCTCCCGGTTTACTGCGAACTCTCACCCACTAAGGAAAAAGTTCCAAGAGATTACTGGATCGGACAGGCCCGGAATATATTGGATACGAGTTGCTGGAACGCGAGAAACGTCAAAGCCATGTCAAGGGGAAGCTTTGAGCCGTTCAAAGGCAAGAAGCCATCGAACAAGGTCATGTCCAGGATGAGGTATGATCTCCTGAAAGAGCTCGAAAAGAAAAAACAGAAAAAGCATAGCTAAACAACAAGAACCGGTGATATCTGGGGTTAGTTAGACTATTTCAAGTAACATTCATTAAAGACCAAACAGTAGTGCCCGTGAATATGTCCAATCGCTGGGTTCACGAACGCAAGGGCGAGCATTACTATAAAAAAGCCAAGGAGGAGGGCTACCGCAGCCGATCAGTGTTCAAGCTTAAGCAGATCAACTCCAAGTTCAAGGTATTCGAACATGCCATGAACGTCCTGGACCTAGGCGCGGCTCCAGGTGGGTGGCTCCAGGTCGCCAGTGAGGAGATGATGGAAGAGGAAGGCCTGATCCTCGGCGTGGACCTAAAGGAGATCAAGCCTATCTACGTGGATAACGTCGCCACGATAGTTGGAGATGTCCGAGACCTTGAGGTACAGCAGGAAATCCTTGACGCGTTCAAGGGAAAGGCGGATGTCATCATGTCAGACATGGCCCCTGATGTGATGGGGCAGTGGGACGTTGACCAGTACAGGCAGATACACCTGGCCAGGATCGCGTTGAAGCTGTGCGATAATCTGCTGAAAGGGGACGGATGGTTCATCGTCAAGATATTCCAAGGAGGAGAACACATCAAATACATCAGAGAGGTCAGAGACATGTTCAAGTACGTCAAGAACTTTAAGCCATTGGCCAGTCGCAGAAAGAGCAGCGAGAGGTATATCGTCGCCCGATATCTGAGGAAGGACAGGAAGCTCCCCTCGGAGTTTAGACCAGAGATTGTCGTCGAAGAGGAAGAGGACACCGAGCCGATCCCCGGGGACCAGCTCTTTTTCGAGGAAACTAGTTAGAAAGCTCCTTGATGACCCGTGCGATCAACGCGCTACTGTGTATCGTGGGCTTTCCAGTCGCATCCTGCACCTGTTTCTTTATCGAGTAAGGGAACCCGAAACAGTTGAGGAAAACCAGGTCGGGGTCCTCTTTCACCAGCCTGTCAAGCAATCCTTTGACATCATCGGCCTCATAGGGGCTGACCGTGTCCGCGTAGATCGTGGCACCCTCCCCGCCAAAGTCACTGTCGGCGTATGGCATCTGCTCCTCGGTGGGGTAAACCACGGCAAGCTTGCCCTCCTTGAGGCTACCCGCGATGACGCCCTTCAGCACCTCGCTGGGGGTAACCACCAGCCCCCTGCTCCTGAACTGGGGGAACTTTCCTGTGCACATTACCACAGTGAGGCGTACCCCCAGGTCCTCAAGCCTGTCCAGCTGCTCCTGCAATAAGGGGATGACATATTTCTTCGTGATCTTGATCTCGGTGCCGTCCCTCATCCTGCTCACAAGAATATAGTGGTCGGGGTTCAGGTCAATCCTGTTTACATCATCTATGGTGTGACCATCTAGCGCCCCAGCCTCGATGATCTCGTACCCCGGGCCGAGGATATCCATCAAGCCGGGAATCAGATCATCACGCGGCGTCTGGCCGATGGTGAGCATACCTATCTTCTTCATGGGGTTAAAAAGGAGGCCAGGGGCTTTATGATTTCCCCTGTAGGGTAGCACACATTTCTACCGGGTAGCAACCGCATAAAAAAAGTCACCAAGTAACAACCCACAGGTACAGGTGACCAGTTACATGAACCGCTTCTTCAGCGCCTCGCGCTCGGCCTCGACTATCCTCTCAAAGAAATCGTCGCCCTCGCCCTCGGTCTCGGCCAATATGTCCCATGCTATCTCGTTCTCGACGCGCTTTGCCGAGGCGATGATACCAGCCCTGCGACCGTGTATTGAAACGGTCTTTGACGCGTCCACTCCGTTCTTCCACCACCAGGGAGGATCGAACGTGTGCCTGCCCTTGGTCCTCGCCAGCATCTCGGCCACCTCCTCCGGGTTCCTGTCGTACACCCCGATCTCGGTGGAGCCGCAGAGGGGGCAAACGATGCTGTCCTCGAAGTTCTTGACCTGCCTCTCGTCAAGCCAGTCATGCTTGCCGAGGCACGCCAGGACCCTGGTCTCGTTGTAAAGCCTTGCCTTGGCCGACTCCAGTATGATCCTTGTGATCTTCTCGGGGGGAACTATGTCCACCTTCATGCTAATGCTGTCAACCCCGAGCTGACCTAGGGGGCTGACCTCATCGACGGTGTCCAAGATTGATACCTCGATCTCACCTTCGGCCATCTTTCTAAACAGGTCCATCGTGTTCTCGATGTCCAGGTCCATCCGCAGGATGTCCTTCATGGCCTCCTCGAATATGATGGTGTCCTCGAAGCTTTTCATGAGCCTACCTAGGGTGATGTTGCTGAAGTTTGCGAACTTGCTCAGCGCACCGCACTTGCGGGCCACGTTGATGAGCCTCTTCTTGAACAGACCAGTCTTGGTCACTGCCTTCTGGATGGTATGCTCTAGGTCCTTGGTGGCCAGGGTCTTGAGCATTCTCTCGATGTACTTTGCGTCAACCTCTCCCACCGTCTGGGCTATGATCATGTAAGTGTCCTGCTGGACGCCAACCGGGTAGCCCGTCGCCTCGCTGATGACGTGTCCCACTATACGGGCCAAGGTCCTATTGGCCAGGCTCCCAAAGTTGGCGTGTATGATGACGTTGTCATCCCAGTCCTCGACAACTACACGTTTGTCCGTTGGGATGGCGAACCCGTCCTGGTGGTGCTCAACAAGCTCCTTGATGACCTTCCTCATAGTATCGGAGCCTGCTGGGTATCTCTCGCTGAGCTCCTCGCTGATGGCCTTGACCGAGTCTCCTTTGATGAGGCTGTCCTCCACGAACCTCTTGATGGAGCCTACCTCCATTGCCACCTCGAAGGGCACGGGGATCTGCTCGCCTACCCAGCTGGGTATAGCCCCCGTTGGGTCGTTCTCCACCTTGACGTAGATCTTGTCGTTGTGAATGTTGAGTATCTTCCAGGCTCTTCCCCTGAGGGTGAACTTCACTCCCGGCTTGGCGTACTCGGCCACGAATGCCTCCTGTAGGATTCCAACGGGTGAGTCCTCTTCCACGTCCATGATGAGGAACGTCTTCTCGTCCGGGATCATGCTCAGGTTGTTGAAAAAGTACCTGTACATGGTCTTGTTGCTCCCCCTAGGCTTGATGATGACCTCGTCCTCCTCGCTCAGCCATGCCAGCCGAGGGAACCTGTCGTGCCTGTACCTGCCAGCTTTGAGTATGTCCTCCTCCTCCAGGTCCCTGTACGGGTACGCCCTTGAGAACAGCTTCTGGCCCTGTAGGAAGTAGAGTCGTCCCCTCTGCATCAACTCGGCGATGAGCTGATTGACAAGCACATCATACGGCTTCTCTGGGACCACCAGGGGCTCCATGATCTCCCCCAGCGCCCGCCTGCATATCACCATGCTCTCCAAGGCGTCATCGCTGTTCAGTGCCACAATTACGCCCTTGCTGATATCATTGATGCTGTGACCGCTGCGACCCACCCTCTGGAGTAACCTAGTTACCTGCCTTGGGCTGTTGTACTGAATAACAAGGTCTATGCGGCCAATATCGATGCCCAGCTCAAGACTGCTAGTGCAGACAACGGTCCTGAGGTCCCCCCTCTTCAATCCCTTCTCCGTGGCGATCCTGCTCGTCTTTGCCAGTGAACCGTGGTGGATGCTAAGAGGAAAATCGGTGTCCCATATGTTGAACCTGCTCGTGAGAGCCTCGCTTGTGCTCCTGGTATTAGTGAAAATGAGTGTAGTGTTGTGCTCCTCGATGAGGTCCTTCATGACCTTGAGCCTAACAGCCACCTCAGGGTGTGTGAACAGCTTCTCGGCCAGATCATAGTCCTCAGTCTCAGGTTTCGGGTAGACTATCTCAAGACGCGTGTCCCTGAGGGCCGAGATCTGAACTATCTCAACGGGCTGATCGTTACCCACTAGGAACTTTGCTACAGTCTCGGGGCTGCCTATTGTTGCGCTGAGACCGATCATCTGTGGGCGTACATCGGTGATTGCCTTGATGCGCTCCAGTGCAAGGCTCAACTGGCTGCCCCTTTTATTGTCGGCAAGTTCGTGGATCTCGTCTATTATTATGTACCTGACGGTCTTCAAGTGGTTCTTGATAGTCCTGCCCTGGAGTATGGCCTGAAGCGTCTCGGGCGTCGTGATGAGCATGTCCGGGGGCACCAACCTTTGGTAGGTTCGCTCCTTCTGGCTGGTGTCGCCGTGGCGGACGCCAAGCTTAAAGTCCAGCCTGTTGGCCCAGTAGGTCATCCTATCCAGTATGTCCCTGTTGAGGGCCCTGAGCGGCGTGACGTAGATGATACTGATGCCAGGCTGCCTGCCTCCGTTCATTAGGAACCTGTGTAGAACGGGAAGCGCCGCGGCCTCGGTTTTACCAGTCGCCGTGGCGGAGATTAGTAGAACGTCCTTTCCCTCAAGTATGATGGGGATTAGCTTGCGCTGTGGCTCCGTGGGTTTCTCGAAGCCCCTTTCCTGTATTAGCCTCCTTACGGGTCGGCAGAGCAGGGAAAACACGTTCTTTTCAGTCAAGGCATGCGGAACCTTTTTCGCAGCCTAAAATAAAAACCCTGAGCATCAAAAACTGTAGTTGTATTTTTGTGTTTATTTAGCGGGGAAACCTAGAAAACTCATAACGAGAATTATCATGGTTAGAAATCTTCTTAACTAGCCTTATCCTCACCCAGTGCAATGAGTTCAGACAGCGAGCTTGAGAGGATCAAGCAGGAGATGCTGAAGCGGATGATGACCCCAGATGC
>JAUWLH010000194.1 GCA_030613835.1 Candidatus Bathyarchaeota archaeon
TATCGAAAGAGGAGTCAAAAAAACTAAATGATGTTGTGTCCAACCTACAACTTGCTTACGTAAAAGAAGCGGACTGACCTGTTCAGGGTGCGGGAATAAAAATAGCTGAGGGCGACGGAATCTACGAGCGTGTTTTCAAGAACAATACGGGTGGCATTATACATACCAGAGACAGGGTTATCGTATTCACCAACTAAGCGGCGATCGATACCAGCGCGCATTTGTAACTGAAATGGAGGGCAGCTTTCTCGTGTTATCAATAGACCATGAGAAGATCAAGAGAGTCTTTTTTTTAAAATCTTAATGAACTCCATCGAGGCGATGCCGGTAGGATGCAAGATCACTGTGAAACTGGATATCATCGACAAGTTCGTGGAGGTAAACGTTACTGACACCGGGCTGGGCATACCTGAGGAGATAAGGGATCAGCTTTTCCAACCCTTCTTCAGCACCAAGTCGTCAAACCTTGGCCTCAGCTTCTGCAAGCTGATTATAGAGTCCAATAGGGGAAGCATAGACATATACTCAGTAGAGAGAGGGCACCACTGTACCTGTCATGCTGCCACTGTAGCCCTTCGATGGTGTTATTACCCTAAAACCTCCAGATATTTCTGATAAAATTGCCCAAGCTAAGGATAAGCTGGAAGGAGTACGGCAACAGGATAGCCAAGCTCAGATCCCACATGGAGGAAGAGAAATTTGACGCATACCTTATCACGAGCGGCGTCAGCATCTTCTACTTCAGCCACTTCTACCACATGGTGACGGAGAGACCCGCTGCCCTACTCGTCGAGCCCGATGGGAAACCCGTCTTCCTCGGGCCGCTCCTGGAGGCGGACCATCTGAAACTGCAGACCCAGTTGATCGGGGACTGCTACACGTACCTTGACTATCCGGGGGAGAAGTACCCAATGAACAGGTTCGCGGACTGGCTGGGGGAGCTGGGATACGGGAAAGCCAGAATAGGCACCGATAACCGCGCTGGAGCGGGCGGAACCATGGGGTACGTTGGACCAAAGCTAAGCGACTTGATGAAAGACGCTGAGCTGGTCGCCGACGGCCAGTACATGTGGGACATCAAACTGGTGAAGAGCCAGGAAGAGATTGATCTCATCAAGGAGTCATGCAAGTGGGGCAACCTGGCCCACACATACCTCCAGGAGTACACCAGGCCAGGCCTCTACGACATGGAGGTGCGGCGCCTCGCGACTCTTGAGGCGACATCCGCTATGCGTAAGACGCTGGGCTCCGAGTATCAGAGCATCAAGGGGAGGGCGGTGAGCGCTGGCTTCAGGGGTCAGGTGGGCTGGAAATCAGCTATACCTCACTCGATAGACCTCAACAGGCCAATCAAGGACGGGGACGTTCTGGTGACGGGCGCCGGCGCGGACATAGGGGGCTACGGCAGCGAACTGGAGAGGACCATGATCATGGGTAAGCCCACGGTCAAAATGGAGAAGATGTTCAAGGTGATGTGCAGGGCACAGGAGGCAGCAGCCAAGGCGCTGAGACCCGGGAACACCTGCGCAGACGTTGACAAGGCATCTAACAAGGTCATCAGGAACGCCGGCTACTGGAGCCTGGTGAAACACCACACAGGCCACGGGTTGGGGCTGCTAGGACACGAGCCACCGTACCTTGACCAGGGAAATGACCAGTCCCTTGAGCCCGGCATGGTAGTGAGCATCGAGCCTGGTATCTACGAGCTCGGCTATGCTGGTTTCAGGCACAGCGACACCCTCGTCGTCACGGAGGACAGCTGCGAGTGGCTCACCTACTACCCGAGGGACATCGAATCCCTGACCATCCTCTAGAGCCTCTTTCTCAGCCAGCCCAGTACCTCTTTCTGCAGTGGTAACCTATGCTCCGTGAAGCTGTGGTCAGCCCCCTCGACGAGCACCCATTTCTTGGGCTCGGTCGCTTTTTCGTAGAGTGCCCTGCAGGTATCAGGTGTAGTGACGGCATCTGACGAGCCCACTATCACCATGATTGGCGCCTTGATGCCCGCGACCCTGTCCATGGGGTTCAACTTCTTACCGGATTCGATTATGTCCTGTTTGTATACTTCGTCGTCGCCAGTTGCTAGTTTTCCCTCTGACATCGTCTTGAAGACGGTGAAGATGGTGTCGATGACATAATCACCCAGCCAAGAAGTCAGGTCCGATGCGGGGGACATGAGTACGCCGGTCTTGACCCTGCCATCAACGCTCATAAGGTTGGTCAAAGGCACCGCCCCCATGCTGTGGGAGATCAATGCAACACGGCTCGTGTCCACATATGGCTTCTCCAGTAACCATTCAAGGGCTGATTTGGTACTTGGCGTCAGGTTGCTGAACCTGTATGTCCCCTCGCTGCCCCATGCTCCGGCGTAGTAGAACACGAGGACGTTGTACCCGTTGAGGGCCAGCTCCTCAGCGAGGTCCATGTTCTTTGTGTCTCCAGGATACCCGTGGCATATTATAGCCGAGGGCTTCCTACCCTCTCCCTCCGCCCTGTATATCCTTCCCTTCAGCTTGGTTACACCGTGGGGTATATTGACGTTCTCTATGATTATTCTAACCATTTTCAGTGGTCTCTCCTCTCAAATGATAACCTTAAGCATTTTTAACATCCTTGACCCATTGGACACCAATGGGGAAGCGCATCATATCCAAGTTCAAGCCACAGAACAAGTGGGTACGTGACATGGTGAACGCAGACCCCAACATCGCATCTTCCCTTGATGTGACAAAGGATATGCTCATGCTCAAGGCACCGAGCCAGGGCATGTGCAGCGTCTGCAAGGGTGGCAAGATGCTGTGCGGAAAGACTATTTGCCCCATCATGGAGCGCCTGGGGGCGTTCACTAGTATGTTCCAGAGCGTAAAGGGAACGGAGATTGATGGGAGCAGCCCGCCCAGCGTCTTCGTTGGCCGCATTGGCTACCCCTATGTCCAGATTGGACCTCTAACCCCCACATTCTACGGTAACACTGAGATTCTGGATGCGCCTGAGCAGTGGTTCGGCAAGAGCATCAACGAGATCATCGGCTACAGGAGCCAGCTCATCAGGGGTATGACTCCAGTGAACGTCAGGAAGCCGTGGAAGGCGGGCAG
The DNA here is from genome assembly GCA_030613835.1 of Candidatus Bathyarchaeota archaeon. Lineage (GTDB taxonomy): Archaea > Thermoproteota > Bathyarchaeia > TCS64 > TCS64 > RBG-16-57-9. The sequence continues at coordinate 3,096 of JAUWLH010000194.1, forward strand.
GCTCCTTGATCAGACAAGGGAGTTGAGCTTAGCTGAGCACTATGTCGAGACCGAGATGAAACTCACTAGGAAGCCAACGAAACAGTTCTACATGAATGGCGACGTGCAGCCCATGGGCGCGACGGCCCCTCTCAAGAAAGTGGACATCGGGTACATTAAGTGGAACCGCCACATGGAGAAATACCATTATGACACTGATCTGAAGGCAGCACCTGCCACCATCAAGCTGTTTGAGCAGGGGCTCCCGCTGAGTAGCATCATGAAGGCGTTCAGCATGGGCAACTTTGGCATCGGCAAGAACAGGAGGCTCGTTCCTACAAGGTGGAGCATAACGGCAGTTGATGACCTGCTGGGCAAGCACCTGACAAAGCAGATCAAGGACTACCCGCAGCTGAACCACTTCGAGGTCTATGAGTCCAATTACATCGGGAACAGGTTCGAGATACTTCTTGTGCCCGATGCATGGTGCTACGAGGCATACGAGGCATGGTACCCCAAGACCCTGTGGAACCCCGACGAGGAGAAAGTGGCTATAGTCACCGACTGGGAACCATACAAGGGGAGGAGTAAGTACGCCAGC
>JAUWLH010000160.1 GCA_030613835.1 Candidatus Bathyarchaeota archaeon
GGCTGCTCGGGGGTAATAGCGGATGCATCCAAAGAGTTCATAAAAGTGCTGGATAACTACGAGTTCGATAAAACCGCGATTCACGTGTTCCATACCCAGCTCGAAGAGTACGACAAGTTCATAGACATGCTAGAGTTCATGGGCGGTCTCAGGTGCAAGACACGCTGTCGAGAGGTTGATGGAGGCGAGTCAAAATGTGAGGTACGCCAGTGCGCCTTGGATTACGGTTACTTCACATGCAACGAGTGCGAGGGTTTCGAGGAGTGTGATAAATTAGAGAACGTCCTCGGGGGTCTTCACCTTGAGTCATGCAAGAATAACCTTCGAGGAATCAACAAACTGGGCCTCGATACTTGGCTAAGAGAGGGAAAGATACACCACTACTGGGACAAGGAATAACTAGAGGAGATATTTTTCCTTGATCTTCTGGTGAATCATCTGTGCCTTGGTCTTGTTGTCCACGTGGATATAGCGGCCACCGAGCAAGTCTACCAGTTCGGCAGGCTTCTTGTCCTCCGTGATGAGGACAAGGTCATGGTCCTTCGCGTACTCGGCGACCTCTTTGTCCTTCTTTCCCTTCAAATCAACATCGTGAACAGTGATGACCTCACACCCGAGTACTTCAAAGTACTCCTTTAGTCCACTGAACATCTCGTCTAGTAATAATTTCATACCCCGTACCTCTCCATAGCTTCTTTCATCTTACCACACGTATGTCTGCCCTCGGGGCAGTAACCCAGCTGATAGCAATATGGACCAGCATGGTTGAATATCTCCGGCTCGCCCGCCCTCAACTGCTCAAGGATTATGTCGGCCAGCGTCCTAATCTCCCACTGGGCCCTGTTACAGGTCCTGAGACCAAGAAAATGCATCAATGATCTCCCGTCCATGGTCATCAATATGTTTGTCTCGACAGCGTTAGGTAGCAGGAATCTGGCGTCCTCGCGAGGTACCCCGTTCGAGGTAAGCTTTTCATATCCCTCAGTTGTCGCATCAATGACCTTGATGTATTCGTCCATGTTTGACTCGTTAATGCTTGAAGGAACCACGATTTTCTCGTTGAGCCTCTTGACTGTGACGTACCTCTGGCTCTGCTGACTGAAGCTTGCTATCCTGTGCCTCACCAGTTGGTGGCTACACGCTCTGCTCACCTTCTCGACGGCGATGGTGTAGCTCAGGTGAGGAAGAAGGTCCTTCAAGCCTAGCTCAGGGAACGCCTCTTTCAGCTCACTCAATGGGGTATAGGTTAAGAGCTCCCCTTTCACTCGTTGCCTCTCCTGATGAAATCATAGATCCTGGGCGATGCCTCCTGTATGGTCTCAACCAGCGCCACTGTGAAATCGTCCCTATGAGCCCTATAGAGCTCGATGACCGAGCGCAGGTTGCCGCTTACGACCCACCTGTCATCCCCCAGCTCAGTGAAGTTGAGGAACTTTGTCCTCAGCATGATATCGAGAACCCTACCCCTAGGCGCCTCAAGGCTCCAGCCGAGCCTATTATGCTCCAGTATGTTCCCGTGCTGCAACTCGACCCTGCCCACGATATCGGCAACCTTCTGCGGCCTGTCCTTGAACCGGTTGAACAAGGTGCTCGGCATGGCTCCACTTGTGGTGGTCTTCATGCTCGTTGCTATGGTGGTCTCAATATCCGGGCTGTGAGAGACGAGTCGGAACTTCATGACCTCACCTAGACTGGGTTCATCTCGCGTTTCTTGGGCTTGGCCTTGATCTCAGAGGGGACATTTACCGCCCTGACCACATTCATACTGTTGATGACATAGACGGGTGTGCCGTCCGGCTCGTACCTGGATAGTCTCTTGACCCCTCTGAGGACCAGTTTGACCTTCAACGTAGTCCCATCCTCAAGCTTGTACTCGTTCCAGAACTCTTTCTCCTCGCCGAAATCGATCTCTATAGCGTCCTTCAATGCATCTCTGGATATCTTTGACAAGATTATTCTATGAGATTGAGGCGGTTGGACTGTTTAACCTTTTCATGCCTCGGCTATAACCGAGATTCCCGCTTCTGCCTCACCGCAGAGAGCTACCAGATCAAGCTCCTTTTCAAGGCCCTCGATTACCTCGATCCTGCTACGGGTAGCCGGGCCCTCTGGAACCGCCTTGCATCCTTCAGTGGATTTAGCGGTCAACCCGTACGTGCCGATACGTCGGGCGATGTCCTCTATCTCGATCTTGTCCAACCCAACTAAGGGTCTAAGAATGGGCAAATGTATGCTGCTACTCAACACGTACATGTTGCTCAGGGTCTGGCTGGCCACCTGGCCCATGCTCTCACCGGTGATAACCGCCTTCGCTTTTTTCCTCTTGGCGAACTCTTGGGCGATCCTGTACATGCTTCGCTTGCACATGATGCAGGTGAACCTGGGCTCATCGGTCTCAGTTATCCTCTGCATCACGTCGCCCATAGGCGCAGCGTAGAGCTTGTAGTTAGACCTTGGCACGTAGCTGGCGATGTGCTTGAATGTGATTATGGCACGCTCCACGTAGCTGTCCCCGACAAACGGCCTCTGATCCATGAAAAGCGGGAGAACGCCTACGCCCCGCTTCATCAAGAGCCACGTTGCGACGGGGCTGTCTATGCCTCCGCTGAACAGGCTCACCGCCTGCCCCTGGGTATTATAGGGCAGCCCAAGCACTCCCCTGATGATCTGGGAATATATGAAAGCCTCCTTGTCACGTACCTCGGCGTAGAGTGTGATATCAGGCTTCGTGAGGTCCACGTGGATATTCCTGTCCTTGAGGGCTGCCATTACCCTTGAGCCCCCCTCGTAGCTGAGGTTCCTGCTGTTGAACTCGTGCTCGCCCACGACCTTTGGCCGCACGGCGAATCCATCGCCCTCCTTTATCTCCCGTTTTGCCTCATCGACGATCCCTCCGAGTACTGTCTCGTATCCTGTCTCGATCTTGGTGGAGGGCATGACGTTTGCGACCCCGAAGACCTTCCTTACCACATCAGCCGCATCGTTTGGTACCCCCTCAATGAAGATCCTTCCATACCGTCTGTGGGAAGTGGCTCCCTCGTAGCCGTGCTTTCTCAGCAGGTTCACTATGTCCTGGGCTAGGCTCCTCTCAAGGTTGTTCCTAACGTACCGGCTCTTCAGGGCGATCTCGCTGTAGCTTACAAGGATGGTCAAAGTAAGTAACCCCAATCACTGTCGCCTTTAAACATGGCTATCAAGAGAGTGGAGGGTTATTATTCTAACCTCAAAGGTAAGGTGCCCGAGCTCTTCCTCTAATTATTCTTTAAGGTTTATATTGGAACAGTTTCCTGAATCACTTGAGTAACGTTGTCATTTTGGGATGAGTGGTTCAAGCGGTTCAGCAAACGGTCAAACATGTTCAGTGAGTTCGAGCGCCTCATGGAGGATCTGGAAAGGGAGATGGCCGAGACCATCAGGCAGATGAAGGAGGACATGCCCGAGGATATGCTCAGGGAGACAAGACGTCCTGACGGCTCCGTGCGCAGGGAGTACGGCCCTTTCGTGTACGGGTATAGTATCAAGATAGGCCCCAACGGCAAGCCCGTCATCAGGGAGTTCGGCAACATGAAGCCCGGTCTCAGGGAGGAACAGCCCTTGAGCCTGTACGATAGGAGAGAGCCGCTGGTGGATGTAATCGAGGACGATGACTTCATCAGGGTGCTGGCCGAGCTTCCGGGAGTCGAGAAGCAAGACATCAGGCTCCAAGCTACGGCTCAGGGCCTTACCATCCAGGTTGATAACGCTGACAGGAAGTACTTCAAGGAGCTGACTTTCCCCGTGGACATCGACAGGTCAACGGCTAAGTCCACGTACAGGAACGGGGTCCTTGAGATCACCTTCAGAAAGAAGCGGGATGATCATGGCATGTCAATCAACATCGAGTAGGGGAACATTTAACACACTCCAAGCGGGTTATCTCATCGGCCGATGATGTAAAGGCATTTGATTGATCTAGTGATGAAACAGAGTTACACTGAGGCCACTATTAGAAAGAATCACTTCTAGAGGAATACGGTAAGCTACAAGATACTGTCTCAGCAAGAAGGCTAGGTGTAGCTGTATGAGCCCTTGCTGGACTCAATCATCAGCGTGTTACTTTCCTGGGCCTCAAGGCATCTCCCGATGATTGATGCCCCAACCCCGTAGCCCTCGATCACCGACAGGATGTCCCCCGCTGATTCCTGGTCAACGATGAACTCGAATCCCACACCCATGCTGAAGTCCTGGTACATCTCCTCCCATGTAACGCCCGCCTCGGCCTTGCTGAGCTCGAATATGGGATCGGGATCTAGCATCGAGTC
>JAUWLH010000088.1 GCA_030613835.1 Candidatus Bathyarchaeota archaeon
GTAAACACACACGCGTTTAGGGAAGTGACGACTAATAGGCGCGCGGCTACTCACCTTATTTTTGGTTTGTATTTACATCCACTAATTTTTGGTTTACAGTTACATACGCTATGTTTTGGTTTGTGATTACGAACTAAAAAACAGTTCAAGCGCGCATGTATTCTAGAGAGGTAGACAGTTGTTTGATAGAGTAAACAGCATAGAGTACCCACCCACCGACTGTAGGGTACTCACTAACCGACTCGACACACACAGTGACAGATGTATGGGTAGCCTATAGGCTACAGGCACACTGACTGGCAGGGTGGGTGTGGTGGCATACTGGGTGGGTCGCTCTCTCTGTGTCCTGTGGGTACTATGGGTCAGTATAGACCCACCCAGTGCTTGTCAAAGGGTTAAGCTGTGAACATATCTGTCATGGTCTTGAGTTGTGGGTTTGTAAACGTTTACAGAACTGGAGTGAGGTGCTGAGTCAGCGCGCACATATGACACTAAACCCCTTTTTTTGGGTTCGTGATTACACCCCTTATAGGTCTACTTGTTCTCCACTGCGCGCGCTACCTTAACCACATCTCAACCTCACCAACCAGCTACCTTGAGCCACGAGGAGATAGCTACTTGCTCAAGCTAAGGTGATTTACCAGAACGAGAGGTGGTGCACACTGGGCGCGCGCTTTGACTCAGAGCCGTTGATCATAGACACGACTGACCTTCTACTGGACATGAGGATGGGTTTGGTGGATTTGAATAACTGTGGTTTCATTATGGTTAATGCTGAAATTTTCTATCAGGTGGAATATCTGGAAAAGAGAACCCCAAATCTGGGAACCGTTCAAAATCTTTGTCCAGGACTCGCACCAGATATGACTGAGACGCAGCGTAACAAAATGAAAAGACTCTGAGAGGCTTAGCACCCATGACAGATCATATCCTTGTAATACGGTGGTATGGCAGTCCTCCGCGTCTTCAAAGCCTTGAGTGTTTACATGTAAATCTGTGTTAATATCCCATTCCCAGCACCTTTCTTACATCTACGGTATCCTTTGAAAAAAGTTTTAGAAGAGAAAAGAGGCTATCTCCAACTACATCAAGAGTAAACTTAAGCTAATTAAGAGTCTAAACAAACGCGCGTTGAAAGAATATTATCTGGAGGAGAGGTCTCAAGGTACGGTCTGCGGACGGATGAGACGAAGTTTAAGGCCACTCCCACTGCCTTAATAACGTAAAAAAATTATGGGATAGTAGCCCCTTGTTCTTATCTCTGGCCGAGTTTTTCCTTTGAGAGATAGTATTTACCGTTGTGCTCGATGAAGGCACTTGACTCGCCCATACTCATCTGCATTCTCTCGAACATAGGAGGAAGTCCAAGTTCCTCTGAGGTCATAGCAGTCTCGGGTGAGACAGCTCCATTCTCCTTGAAGGTCTCAGTCAATTCCTTCATCCTCTCCATCATCATGTCGGGCGATGGTCTCATTCCTCCCCCAATACCACCTCCCATGCCGGACATTCCCCTTCTTCCTCCCATCATCCTCATTGCTGGTTTAATTGGTTCCACTCTTTCAACGGGTTTGATGTACTCGAACTCCACGTCCTTTGTTCCCTTGAACTGGCTCATGTAGAGGTTGAAGTAGAAGCCCTTCTTTTCAAGAAGCTCCCCGTGGTTTCCTCGCTCGATGATCTCTCCATCTTTTATGACTAGCACCTTGTCTGCGTTCCTGATAGTGCTCAGCCTATGAGCGATGACAAAAGCTGTCCTTCCCTCCATGAGGTTCAACAGTGCCTCCTGTATCTGCACCTCGGTACGAGTATCTACGCTGCTTGTAGCCTCATCCAGAATCAGTATCGCTGGGTTCGCGATGATGGCTCTAGCGATGCTAAGGAGCTGCCTCTGTCCCTGACTCAGGTTGCCTGCGCGTTCACTGAGCTCTGTCTGGTACCCCTTGGGCAGGCGTCTGATAAAGCCGTCAGCGTTGGCGAGCTTCGCGGCTGCGATGCACTCCTCATCTGTGGCTTCTAGGTTGCCGTACCTGATGTTCTCCATCACGGTCCCGCTGAACAGATACACGTCCTGTAAGACGATCCCCAGCTTCCGACGAAGGTCATCCTTCTTGACGTTCCTTATGTCCTTTCCATCGATGGTGATCCTGCCGCTCTGTATATCATAGAACCGGGTCAGAACGTTGACGATGGTGGTCTTTCCTGCGCCAGTTGGTCCAACCAAAGCTATGGTCTCACCGGGCTTTGCGTGAAGGCTCACATTCTTGAGCACAGGAACTCCAGACACGTAACCAAAGTCTACGTCCTCGAAGACAATATCTCCCTTGATCTCTCTGAGTTCGGATGCGTCTTCCGCGTCTGTGAGCTCGGGGTCTCGGTCGATTACCTCAAAGATGCGTTCTGCCCCCGCTAGGGCTGACTGGATACTATTATACATGTTGGCAAAGTGTCTCAGTGGGGTCGCGAACTGTCTGCTGTACTGGATAAAGGTCGCGATGGTTCCTACTGTGGCTAGACCCTGCAGCACCATCCAGCCGCCCAGTCCTGCGACTATGGCAATGTTGGCGTTGCTGAGGATGCCCATAATAGGAGGCACCGTCATAGCGTAAGTCATGGCTAGGATACCGGTTTCTTTCACGGCTTGGTTCAGTTTGTCGAACTTGCGATTCACTGTTTCCTGTTGCTCGAAGGCGATGATCACTTTCTGTCCTGAAAATGTCTCCTGTATTACTCCGTTGAGGCCTCCTGTCTGCTTCTGGAGTTCACGGTAGTACTTCCGTGTCCTTTTCCCTACTACAGCGGTAAGGCCTATCATTATCGGGAACACTACTAGGCTTGCAAGGGCGAGCCTGACGTTAAGGCTGAACATGAGTACTACGATACCTACCAGTGTCAGTAGGTTCTGTATTAACTGTGAAACATTCTGGGTAAGCAGTGCCCCTATGGCGTCGATGTCGTTAGTGAGCCGGCTCATGAGATCTCCTGTTTGCCTCTTATCGAAGAAGCTTAGAGACAGAGTCTGCATGTGCTCAAAGAGATGTTTCCTCATCTTCATGAGACTGCCCTGGCTTACCTTTGCCATTATTATACTGTTAACGCCGGCGGCCACCGTGGTGAATATGTAGACTCCCGCCAGCAAAGCGGACACTCCTACCAGTCCGGGTAGGTCGCCCAGCATGATGTACTCGTCTATGGCTACACCGATGAGGTAGGGGCCTGCGAGGCTAACCAGAGCGCTTACTACGGTGACCGCTATCACGAAGATGAGGCTTAGTTTGTACTCGCTGAAGTAGTTGAGGAGACGCATCGTGACTTCACGTGCGTCCTTTGCCTTCTCTATGCTGCCCATTCTCCCTGGGCCGTGTCGCCTCACCGAGGGTTGTGCCTGGCTTTCCCCTTTTCCGTTCTTGTTAGGTCTGTTTTCGCTCATTGATTGGCACCTCCATCACCTAGCTGGCTGTCATATATCTCCCTGTAGATGGGGCTGGTGTCCATTAACTGGGTGTGGTTACCCTCCGCTACGATTCTGCCCTCGTCGAGGATCAGGATCTTGTCTGCGTTGAGAACCGTACTTATCCTCTGGGCGATAATGAAGCTCGTTGTATCAGCAATTAGCTCCTCCAGCGCTTCCTCTATCTTTGTCTCGGTCTCTACGTCTACAGCGCTGGTGCTGTCGTCCAGTATCAGTATCGCGGGCTTCACTAACAATGCTCTGGCTATTGCCAGTCGCTGTTTCTGGCCTCCGCTGAGGTTTACGCCGCGTTGTCCCACCGTAGTGTCGTAACCTTGTGGGAACCCAGTGATGAACTCGTGGGCTTGCGCAGCATTCGCAGCCTCCACTACCTCTTCTTCGGTGGCGTTTGGGCGCCCGTATCTGATGTTGTCTCTTATTGTGCCTGAGAAAAGCACCGCTTCTTGGAGGCTTATGCCTATGTGTTTTCGTAGGCTCTTGATCTCTACGTCACGAATGTCGTGGTCGTCTACTAGCACTCTTCCGTCAGAAACGTCATAGAACCTAGATATGAGGTGGATTAAGCTTGACTTGCCACTTCCCGTTGAGCCCAGTATAGCCACGGTCTCTCCAGGTTCTGCGATAAAGCTGACATCTCGGAGCACTGGGTCTCCGCCGTCGTCCCTGTAGCTAAAGGTCACGTTCTGGAACTCTACGCGTCCCGTGACGTCGTCGAGGTGAACTGCTTCTGGCTTGTTCTGGATCTCGGGCTCAGAGTCCAGTACCTGCATTATTCGTTTTGCTGATGCCTCGGCGTAGCTTATCTGTCCCGCCATCATAGCGAGCATCATCAGGGGAAACATGGCGCTGAAGATGTAGTTAGTGAACGCCATTATGGTGCCCACTGTAGTGGTTCCCTGCACTACCTGGATTCCGCCAAAGTAGATTATTGCGACAATACCTAGATTCATGATGAGTATGACAATGGGGAAGAGCACACCGATGAGCTGGTTTGTCTTCACTGAGACCTCGGTCAGTTCGGTGTTTGCCTTGTTGAATCTTTCTCCCTCATAGTCTCTTCGAACGAATGCCTTTACGATTCTGATTCCTGAGAGATTCTCCTCAAGCACTTGGTTCAACTGATCCAGTTTCTCCTGTATCCGTGTGAACAGGGGCTGCAAATACCGAATGAAAAACGTGATAAATACACCTGCTATTGGCATGAGCAGTAAAACATACTTTGTAAGTTGCGGGTTCGTGGCCCACATGATGCTTAGGCTTCCTACCATCATGATTGGAGCCCTCGTGAAAATCCTGAGGGTCATGGTTACCATTCTTTGTATCTGGTTCAGGTCACTGGTGAGCCTGGTTAACAGCTGGCTGCTAGACAGATCGTCTAGATTGCCGAAACTAAATGTCTGTATCTTCTTGAACATGGCCTCACGCATATCGGCCTCAAATCCCCTTGAAGCTCTAACTGCGAATACTGTGTTTCCAATCATCATTGTAGCGCTGAGAATGCTTGCTCCTACCATCATGAGACTCGTCCTCAGAATGAGATCCATGTCTTGATTGGCTATGCCTTGGTCTACAAGGGTTTGAACCATCCTCGGGATTGAGAGGTCCAACATCACCACGAGTCCGAGGAAGACCATGGCAAGCCCCGCTTCCTTGGTGTATGGTTTCAGGTAACTGAACGCTCTTTTTAGCTGGCTCATAATGTATTCTCTCCCAGTTCTTTGATGGCTTTTATTGCGATGTCGAGGACCTGTATCAGTTCCTGTTTCTGTTCCTCTGACCCCGAGATCTTCTCATAGGTGGTCCCGAAGGTCTCGGTTAGGTTGCTGAAGCTTTCGTGCACATCTTTTGGCATGCCTCTATGTAGAAGCCAATACATTTTTGTCATGGATTTCTGACGTGCCCTGAAGTGATCTGGGGTCCTATATGCTTCTTTCAGTTCCGTGGTTCCTTTTTCTGTGATCTGGAACCGTTTTAGTTCGTGGTCTGCGTCGGTATAGGGCATAATTAAACCGGTTTCCTGTAATCTGGCGAGCATGGGGTAGATGCTTCCCGGACTGGGTCTCCAATCCGTGTACTCTTCCATTTTTTCCATTATCTCGCTGCCCGACATAGGTTCTCTTTGAATGAGCTTAAGTGAAAGGTACTGTAGGAGTCCCTTGGGCATTCCTATTCTTCTTCGGGGCCTATGGTGTCTAAGCACGCAATAACCCCCATATCAAATTCGATATCATTACCGATATCAAGTCCGATACTTACATATAAAGAGTTCCTCGGAGAGTCACTCCTCTGGATAGAATTAAAGACTGTAGAGCGCGCGCTTGGTGAAAAGAAGGTTAATGGTGAGGCCTATTCCTTCACCATGCTGATGGCTATGTTGCTGATGTTCCTGGTGCCGCCTTCCTCGGTCTCCATCTGCTCTGTGCCGATACTGATGTCCTTTATACCCAGGTCGGAGATGAACTGGTTGCGAACCACCTCGGCCACGTCCACGGCCTTACTGATGGCCCTTCCCCTTGCCATGAGTATTACTTCAGATTTATCATCTTTCAGCACTGTCATGACAGCCAGGCAATAGGCCATCACGGGTTTTCGTCCTATGTATACTATGTTTCCTTCCATTGTGTTTCACTGTATCCTTGTGTTTATCTTATCTGTCTTTGACGAGTATTAATCTTTAGGAGTTTGGTTATATATTCTATTCTTGGGTTATTAGTTAGTAATAGTGATTTTTCCCATCACAATATTTACTATAATTACAGATGCAGGTTTAGTTTGATATCAATATCAAAAGACAATAATAAGATATTGGTAACGCGTGCAGGCCTACAGCGTGGATGTCAACGGATTGATGGACAGCTTTACGGTGGAGGAGCCCTCGGTACTCCCGACTCCAGCTGGGTTCGAGTACGGCGGCCTAGTAGTTAGCCCCAGCAGCGTGGATCCCGGCGCGGATGTTAGCATCAGCGTCGATGGGGAGAACATTAGTAGTGTCCAGCAGTGAGACGGT
>JAUWLH010000119.1 GCA_030613835.1 Candidatus Bathyarchaeota archaeon
ATGAGAAAAATCCTAACGCCTCTATCGGTACTCCGATGCTTGGACTGTGAGCGATCACGGTGTTTCCGGAAAACCTTGTGGTTGCCCCGTCCAGTTCCAGGTTCTTCTCAATCGGAAGGTAAGGTAGAACACTTCTGTTGAAAATCTCCTTCGTCACCTTGCCGAGGCCAAGTGTATCGCTCATGTCAACCATATACATCACATCTTTTTCACCTAAAAATCAACCTGAACCGATGTTTCAACGAATAATGCAATTTATTTGAGACAATCCAGTTCCAAGGGCTTCGCTTAAATATTAACATGTGCCATGAAATGATGAACAGCGATGGCCATCACTTTTTCCGACGACATGATAGTAGGTATAGGGGCTCTTATCGTCGCCGCGGTTGCCATTTTTATGTTCATGAGGGCAACAGATGGGGTGGGAAAGCCCAGGAAGCGCGATGATGACGACCCATCATCCAGCCCAGTATCGTTAGAGCCATCGAGGGTAAACGTAATAACGCTACCCGCTGTCGCCAAGAGGAGCGAGGTCGAGAAGGCTAGGTCCACAATACGCACCTTGACCGTGCACCAGGAGATCCTTGGTATGGTCATGAAGCGTCTCTTCGAGGCAGAGGACGAGGGCGAGATCAATAAGGTGGAGAGGGAGCGCCTTGGCAAGAACTACGAGGTGGAGATGCAGAAGGTCACAGAGGAACTCAACAAGGCAGAGCTCATTGTGAGTCTCAACGAGCTTGAGGTGATAAGATCAGACATCGTCAAGCAGTTCCAGGAGACCCTCACAGATACGCAGAGCAAGATCGATCTCATCATTAAGGAACTCAATATACAGCCCATCGAGCCAGAGATAAAAGAAGAGCCAAAGCTCCAGCCAAAACCCAGAGGAACCCGACCCAAGCCGCAGCCCCAGCCCGAGGAGCCAGAGGTGGACGATGAGGGCATCCCGAGAAGGGGCAGGGAGACCGTCGAGGAGAGATTAGATAAGCTTAAACTGGACGTGCTCAAGGAGCTAGAAGAACTAGATCGCTTGGAGCTTGAGCAATAAATGAGCTGGCGGAAAGAGGCAAAGATTAGGGCGGCGGAGAAGGGCGTGTCCCACATCAAATCTAACATGATTATTGGTATCGGAAGTGGCAGCACGGCAAGTGAGGGCATCAGGATCATAGGCGAGAAAATGGCCAGTGGGGAGCTTGAGAACATCAGGGCCGTCCCTACCAGCTACCAGGCCATCCAGGAGGCCGTAAAGGCGCACATCCCTCTGACGACACTGGATGAGTACCCAGTTCTTGACTTTGGCTTTGACGGGGCAGATCAGATAGATCAGGAACTCAACGCTATAAAGGGCGGTGGAGGCGCGCTTCTCAGGGAGAAAATAGTCGCCTCCTGCTGCAGGGAATACATCCTAATCGCGGACCAGACAAAGGTCTCAGATGTGCTCGGCCGGGATCAGCCGGTCTACCTAGAGATTCACCCCATGGCGGTGATGCCAGTGTGTAAAAAGCTGAGGAACATGGGGGCAAAGCCCACTGTCAGGCAGGCGGTTGGAAAGCTAGGCCCCGTCGTCACGGACAATGGAAATAATCTCATCGACGCGGATTTTGGGGCGATACACAACCCTGGCTACCTCAATGCTAGACTGCACTCGGTCCAGGGAGTCATGGAGACTGGTTTGTTCATCGGGTACGCAAAAATTGCCTACATCGGAACCAAGGGTGGCGTTAAGACCATGACCCGTGCCTGATATATATAACAAGTTTTTAGTGTGAATCCAAGTACTTTGGTTTATGTGTTTTGCTGATCTGGTTCTCCATAACGGTCCAGTTTTAACTATGGATAAAAGCTGTAGAAAGATGACCGCCGTAGCAGTGAAGGACGGAATAATTATTGCAGTTGGCGGCAAGCCGCATGTAACCCGCCTCATCGGCCCATTGACCGAGGTAATTGATCTGGATGGTCGATGCGTGACCCCTGGGCTTGTGAACACACACGACCACTTCCTTGAGCACGGTATCTCCTCTGCCTTCATAGTTGATGTCAGGTACCCCAAGGCCGAGAGCATCAAGGAGATAGTTGAGATGGTCAAGGAACGAGTCGATACGTCTCCAACTGGACAGTGGGTCCTCGCCCACGTATGGGATGAGACGCTTCTTGAGGAGAGAAGGTTTCCCACAAGGTACGACCTTGACCCCGTTAGTCCTGACAACCCCGTGTATATCAAACGGGTATTCCAGATGGGGGTGGCGAACAGCAAGGCTTTGGAGTTGGCTGGGATAACAAAGGATACACCAGACCCGGAGTACGGAGTCATCGAGAAGGACGAGAACGGTACCCCCACTGGGCTGCTACGTGGTAGGGCCACGCTGTTAGTAATCGATAAAATTGTGTGGAGTCAGGAGGATAAGTTAAAGGCCATCAGGCAGGCGTGCGAGGACTTCCACAGTGTGGGCTTTACATCAGTGATAGAGCCTGGTCTGATGGCTGATGATGTCGAGGCCTTCTATGAGAGCCGTAGGCGAGGTGAGCTCGACACCAGGATCCAGATGCAGATCGGGTTCCTCATGAGCCTCGACGAGACCAAGTGGGCGGTTGAGAACTACAGCATCGGCGGAGATGACATGCTCAGGATCAACGGCCTTAAGATGGCTGTTGATGGGGGAGTGGGACCTAGGACTGCCCTGTTCTATGATGGGTACCTGGACAAGCCCGATGTCTATGGCAACCAGATGGTGACCCAGGAGGAGCTCAACGAGATGGTGGAGCTGGGGCACAGGAACGGGTTCCAGGTGGCGATTCACGCCATCGGTGACAAAGCCATTGATATCAGTATGGACGCGTATGAGCATGCCCAGAGGATCAGCCCAAGACCTGATCCGAGACATCAGATCGTTCACTGTTACTTCCCGACGGAGAAAGCACTAAAACAGATCATCGACCTCGGGGTTATGGTGAACACCCAGACCCCGTTCTTCTACTTCCTGGGAGAGAGTTTCCTTGAGGCGCTTGGGCCGGAACGGTGTGAGGATTGTATGCCCGTCAAGACCTTCGTCGAGAAGGGCATCCCTGTGGGTATCAGCCATGACGCTACGGTCACGCAGCCATTGCCCAATATTGGTATCTACGCATCCGTGGCCCGGAAGACCATTAAGGGAAACGTGCTGGGCACCAAGGAATCGGTTGATGCCGAGACAGCGCTCGGGTTCTACACCATGCCGGCGGCCAAGCACTGCTTCATGGAGGACGTCATCGGCAGTGTCGAGGTGGGTAAATACGGTGACCTGGCGGTCTGGAATTTCAACCCGTTGGACGTGGAAACAGAGAAACTCAAGGACTGGAAGTGCCAGATGACCTTCGTCAATGGAAAAAAGGTCTACGAGGCTTGATTAACCTATTTTTTTTGATGCCTTTATTCATAATAGGAGAAAGTGCAAGGGGTATAGCTTAACTACCTGATGAAAGGTAATCACATAATCCTCCTAAATCTTAACTAATCGTACAACCAGATATTTTCCATGAATAAATCATACCAGGAGATCAGGAAACACATCGACTCGATCAGGCTAATAGACACACATGAGCACCTGCCACCGGAGAGCGAGCGGGTCAACAAGGTCGTTGATGTCTTGAGCCAGTTCTATCTGCATTACGCATCAAGCGACCTGATCTCCGCGGGCATGAGTCCAGAGGACCTCGTCTACATCAAGGACACCAAGATACCACTGGATTATAGGTGGGCGATCTTCGAGTCATGGTGGGAGAAGATCAGGAACACAGGTTACTCAAGGTGCATGGAGATCGCGGCCCGTGACCTCTACGGGGTGGATGGGATAAACTCCGAGACATACAAGCAACTGTCCAGGAAGATGATGGAGAGGAACAAGGAGGGCCTCTACAAGTGGGTGCTTCACGAGAAGGCGGGAATAGATGTCTGTGTTCTAGACACCCTTAGAGAGGACTATGATGTAGACTCGGACCTCTTTGTCCCTGTCCTCAGGGTCAGCGAGTACGCCAGCCCACGGAACAAGAAAGACCTGGAGGTCCTTGGGAAACAGTTCAGTAACCCTATCCACAACCTTGGGGATTATATTAACCTGGTCAAGGGCAGGTTTGATGCCCTTGAGGGTATGGTAGTTGCTGTAAAGATAGCTCTGGCCTATGATCGATCCATCTTCTTCGAGAAACGAACGTTCAACGAGGCCGAGGAGTCACTTAACAAGATATTCAAGACCAAGGGGTTCAGCTGGTCACCTATTGAAGGGACCGAGTACAACGAGCTGGTCCAGGACGGGCCTGGGAGAGAGGAACTTCTTCCGTTGCAGGATTATCTTGTTCACCTTTCAATTCAAGAGGCATCACGGCGAGGGTTACCTATCCAGATACATACAGGCCTCCACGAGGGGAACAAGAACATCATATCCAACTCCAACCCAGAGCTCCTGGTGAACCTTTTCCTTGAGTACGGTGAAGCCAAGTTCGATATATTCCACGGCAGCTGGCCCTATAGCAGCCAGCTATCCGCCCTGGCCAAGAACTTCCAGAACGTCTACATCGACATGTGTTGGATGCACATCATCAGCCCCAGCAGGGCCATGTCCGCTCTCGACGAGTGGCTTGACGAGGTTCCCGTCAACAAGATAATGGGCTTTGGCGGTGATTTCCTGTGCGTTGAGGGGTCATACGGCCACTCCGTTATGGCCAGGGATAACGTGGCGCGGGTCCTGGCGAAGAAGGTGAATGATGGCGTATATGTAATGGACGAGGCGAAAAAATACGCCAACTGGATTCTCAGGGATAACCCAAAGAGGCTCTTCTTCCCCGAGAAATAGCCTACCCAGGCCACAATAATGTTTAAAACCCCGTTGGGGGGCATACTGTTTGGTTGCCGGGTTCTCCTAGCCTGGTAGGGAGCTGGCCTGCTAAGTCAGTGCGCGTAATGCGCACGAGGGTTCAAATCCCTCACCCGGCGCCAATCTTTTTAACAAAACTATGAATTATTTCCAGACATTTCCTTTATGAATGATCGGACCTTATCCTGATTAGCCTGCATCCAACTGAATTCTGGTATCTCTGGTGAACCGCTCATGAAGACACCTGACCTGCGGAATTCCATTATACTCTCTACCCTGTCCCAGAGCGTTGAGTGGTACTCCTTGGCACCTACCTTGGCGTGAAATTCGGCGATTTTATCAACCTCCAGCCCCGCCCCTGGCATGATGATTACCCGACCACCGGCTTTCTTGACCAAATCAGCAATCAGAGCTATCCCCTCAGGAGCCTTGTTCATTTGACCCGATGTGAGGATCCTGTCAATACCTATCTCAATCAGCTCCTCCAGTGCCACGTAGGGGTCCTTACACATGTCAAAGGCCCTGTGGAACGTGACTGACATCGGTCGCGCCAGTTTCGTGATCTCATTTGT
>JAUWLH010000287.1 GCA_030613835.1 Candidatus Bathyarchaeota archaeon
ATGTTCATCGATGCCTCACCTGAGATCAAATTGGGTAACGTTGAGTCTGCTTTGGATGAGTTACTTCGACTTCTTGAGGAAGCATGCGGTGGAAAATACACGAAAGCTATAGCTAGCTCAGATGAAACTATCCTTCTGCTCTGATAGACTAGATTTTTATTCTACACAGCCACTCCTAATTCGAGGTTTATTTGTGAAAAACGTAACCGTATTAATTTCAATTATTTTATTATTCTCCTTAATCCCGACGGTCCTCGCCCAGGACGAGTATACTCCACTTTCTATGCATCTTACTATTTATTCCGATGGAAATGTTAGGATGGATTACCTCGTCGAGACCGATCCCACGAAGGTCAGGATCGATTTCGAGCTTTTCGGGTCACCTTATAACAATCTTGTTGCTAGAGACGACGAGGGGCTTCCTCTTATTATCACAGCTACAGGTACGAACGTAACTGTTGATAGCTTGGGTGCCTTTGAGGTAAACATCCAATACTTGACCTCAACTTTAACAGTTAAGGAGGGTGCTCTTTGGACGTTAAACATATCCAGTCCAGCTTCTACCCGTATTACATTACCCTCTGGGTCTGCAATAATTTACATGGGTGTCATACCGACTAATATCGGGATATCTGACGGGAAACAGTACCTTGATTTTGATCCAGGGGATCTCTCTGTGTCGTATATTTTGGGTCTTCCCAGTGTCGTACAGGAGGCTGCGGACGCTATCGAGGCTGCCGATAAATATATCGCCCAGAAAAAGGCAGCTGGAATAATCCTGTCTGGACCCGAGGAGACTCTCGATGAAGCTGAGACAGCTCTGGCTCAGGATGATTACCTGACCGCTAAGACTATAGCGGATTCCGCATTATCAGAGGCTCAGTCGATTGTAGAGACGGTCCAAGACGCAGAGACAGCTATATCCCAGGCTAAAGCCGCCGTTACAGCCGCACAAGAGAATGGAAGAGTCGAGGGCTTGACTGAGGCAGAGACAGCTCTGCGATCCGCTGAGACTAGTTATGAAAACGGTGATTACGCGGCGGCTGAAATGGAGGCTGGTCAGGCTTATCAACTCGCATTATCGGCATCCAAACCCCAGGGTGGCGGCTTATTGCTTTATTTAGGGGTTCTAGTTGTTGTCGCGGGTATTGCAGGAGGTTACATGTATATACAAAGGAGCAAGGAGAGTGCTCCATCCCCAGCCATTTCCCCCCTAACATCAGTCAAAAAAGTGAATCTTGACAAGATTTTCTTCAAATTCGATAATCTTCGACTCGAAGAAAAGGAGGTACTGAGGTTTTTAGCTGGCCGCAACGGGGAGGCATTCGCATCGGAGATACGAGATAGATTCGATATGCCTAGGTCGACCGCTTGGAGGCTCATGAGGAGGCTCGTAGAATACGGTTTGGTGGAGGAAACTAAGGTCGGAAATCAGAGTCTAATCCGTATCATATCCGAGTACACTGAATAACGGGAACGATCGTTCCAAAACGTTCCTTCATGTTCTTTAATATCTCCAATTCACTGGTTAGTTCTGTGAATTAAGATGAAGATAAAACTACTCGCATTAACGCTTTTAATCTTGTTACTTATTGCCCCCTTTGGTCAGGTTGTTTGTGTCCAGGGTACTGGCGAAGAGGGTGATGGTGCGACTGGAGGCGATGATACTGACGAGTTTGATGATGATTACATCGACCCAGTAGTTTACGAGGAGATCAAGCTTCAGACCAACCACAGATACGATGATCTGTACATACTTATGTTCGGCCCTCTCAAGCTAGCCACCGCTGATAGCGGAGACGATGACGGTCCAGTGTTCCCGGACAATGTTGACCCTGCGGTGAGAAACCAGTTCATACAGGCATGGTCAGCGATGAAGCAGGCAGAGGAGAAGGAGGAAACCGATCCACGTGCTGCGGCGAACCAGTATCTGCGTGCGATGAAGCAACTTAGGAACGCTTTCAGAAAGTACCAGAAAGACATCCAAGGCGCAGAGGGCGAACTAGTCTTTGAGACTGAGGGTGTTCCAGAGGATGGTATCCCGGTGGAGTCCACTGATGAGGAGCTATCCGATGTACAGAAACAACTGGTGCAGAGGTTCCAGGAGAGGTTCCAGGAGAGAGTCACCATGATGTTCGAGAACTACAACGATGTCGAGGGCGAATTAAGTCCAGACGATGCAGTGAAAGCATTCAATGCGCTTACCAAAGCCGAGAAGAAACTGCTCCGAATACAAGAGAAGATCAACGCAGGTAAATTCGATGAGGCGTTAGACGACCTTGACGACGCATCCGAAGAGATGAACGACGATTTCAACTCACTAGGCGATGTCGACTCAAAACAGATGTTTAAAACCATGAACCAACTGGAGGCAAAGATTGCTAGGATGGTTGAGCAAGCCGAGAGGAAGGCTGCAAATGGTCAGGATATCTCAGAGGAAAACAGGCTGATTGCACAGCTCCGCGGAAATAAGGACAAAACCATGAATGATTTCAATGACAACAAAGGAAAGGGGAACAACTAAACCCCGATCTAATTATTTCATGTAAACTGTTTTTCCGTCC
>JAUWLH010000140.1 GCA_030613835.1 Candidatus Bathyarchaeota archaeon
GAAAACAGTCATTTTTTTCCTACAATTATGGCAACCTACCATAAAGGGAAATTAATTAAAGTTGACGCCAGTTTTCCCATGTATATGCCGACGAGGCAGAGGATGTTGTTCAATGCCAGGTTTGCCAAGAAGATGAGGTTCTGTTTCTCCTCCAAGACCCTGAATGTCTCCAGGCTGAACGTTGACATGGTGGTGAAGGCACCGAGTATGCCGACTGCCAGGAATAGCCGAGTTGATTCGCACAGGACGATTGATTTCTCTGTGCCGTAGGTGTTGACGCCCAAGGTCCCGAGCGGGAACCTGGATGACCCCTGGAGAGCGGTGGATAATATGAACCTGAACACTGCGCCTATGAAGCCCTCGGAGTCCCAAGTAGATATGGCGTACATATTTTTTTGCTCCTTATGCCCTTATTTTATGAATATATGCTATAAACCTGCGCATTGGCGGTGGACGGTGGATAGTATATACTTTCTATCGGTGTAAATATTGCTTATCTATTAATTTAAATTTAAATTATACCGTATATGTTATAAAAATGGTTTTTTCTCAACTGTTGAGAAAAAAGAAGCCCTAAAAAAGCTCCGTTTACCAAAGAGTTATATATGATAATTCGACTTTTTTCTTATTCTCGTGAGTGGTCTTTTGTCATCAAAATTGAAGAAAGAAACAATCTGCACAGATTGCGGAAACAGTAACCTATTTCGAGACTATGAGACTGGGGAGCTTGTATGTCAAGCCTGCGGTATCGTGGTCTCCTCAGCTTTACTCGCAACGGGGCCAGAGTGGCGTGCGTTCGATCAGGAGCAACGGGACAAACTTCCCAGGGTTGGGGCACCCGTTACGTGGACGATACACGACAAGGGATTGAGCACCACTATCGGCTGGCAGGACAGGGATGCCTCCGGCCGGAAGCTAAGCCCAGAGGAGAGGGCCAGGCTGTACAGGCTCAGGAAGTGGCACCGCAGGAGCAAGGTGTCTGACAGCACTCAGAGGAACCTTGCACACGCTTTGAGCGAGATGAGCAAGATCAGTTACAAGCTCAACCTGCCGAGGAACGTCATCGAGACTAGCAGTATGATCTACAGAAGGGCGATCCAGAAGCAGCTCATTAGGGGCAGGACCATCCAGAGCGTTGCTGTTGCATCCATCTACATGGCTTGTAGGCAGTGCGGAGTTATCAGGACCCTTGAGGACGTCGCTGGCGCGGCAAACATCACCAAAAAGGAGGCCGCTAGGAACTATCGCTTCCTGCTCAGGGAGCTGAAGCCGTCGGTCCCACAGGTCAATCCTAGGGGCTATATCAGCAAGATCGTCAACAAGCTGGCGCTCAGCGGAGAGACCGAGAGACTGGCCATGTCTATCCTGAACCAGGCTTCCGAGATGAAGCTGACCAGCGGGAGAGGCCCATCGGGGATAGCTGCGGCTTGCATCTACATTAGCAGCCAATTGACCGATGAGAGGCGGACCCAGGGTGAGATCGCCAAGGAGGCCCAGGTTACCGAGGTTACAATCCGTAACCGCTATAAGGCACTGGCCCAGCGCCTGGACTTTTGCGTCTCCATTTAACCACTCTCCTTTTGAGTACCTATTCTATTCTCTTACCCGATGCTTGAACGATACATCATTTTCACTGGTAGGCCAAATGCTGGGAAGAGCACTACTATCAGAGCCTTGACTGGGGTAAAGGTCCCGATAGGTAAGAAACCAGGGACCACCAAGAAGATCAACAAATACCAGATCAGCAAGGATTTGTATCTAGTGGACATGCCGGGCTACGGGAGGAAGCTGGGCGCACATAGGAATTCGGAGGATCGAACCAAGGACAAGATCCTCAAGTTCATAGAGAAGGAGGCAGATAACATCGTCGTCGCGATACATGTGTTCAATATCAACACGTTTATCGAGACCGAGAGGCGGTTGGCCAGAAAGGTGTTCATCAGCATCGATATTGAGTTGGTACAGTACATAGCCGAGAACGTGGGGGAGGTTCCGTTCGTGGCGGCGAACAAGATTGACAAGGGGAAGGAGCAGGACATCATGGAAAACATGGATGCGTTCCTTTACGGGGTCACCGACGGAGACCCGGAGGCGGCAGTGGACTATGTGTTCCCCATCAGCGCGAAAAAGAAGGTAGGCATCGGGCAGTTGAAGAGCAGGCTAGTTCAGAAACTCGGGGAAAAAGGATACACCAACCCGTTTAGGGATGTTAGGAACAGGAAAATGAATTATAGGGACTAGGATTAGTTGTCGAGATTTATCTCGTCATGTTCCAGGTTCAACTCCTTTGGAGTCTCCACCTTTTCCTCGTCGAGGCTGAACTCTTCCGTTTCCTCCGGTGTCGCGTACATGTCGGGATCGTACTCCATGTTCGTGGTTTCGTCCTCGTTGCAGATGCCCGCAGCGGTGACCGCGATCCTGATCTTCTCCTCCGGCAGGTATGGGCTGTCGATGACCTGTACGAGCCTCGTGTTCTGCCTTCCCTTCCTCAGGTAAACCCTGTGAGTGCAGGCGTGGGCCATGACGTGGCCGCCTGTGGGCCTGTTGGGGTCACCGTAGGAGGTATCCGGCTTGGCCTGGACTTGGTTGGTCAGTACCACGCTTAGGTTGAACGCTTCAGCTACCCTGAGCAGGTTACCTAGGACTCCGGCGATCTTCTGCTGGCGCTCGGCCAGGGTTCCCCTGCCGATGTACTCGCCTCTGAAGTGGCCTATCATGCTGTCTACGATAACCAGTTTGATATCATGCTCTTGAGCGATCTTGGGGAGACTTTTCACGAGCATGATCTGGTGTTCGCTGTTGTAGGCGCGCGCGATTAGTATGTTACTGAGGATTTCTTGGGCGTCGTAGCCCCTGGCCTCCGCTATCTGCTTTATCCGCTCGGGTAGGAAGGTGCCCTCGGTGTCGATGACACAGACTCGTCCACCTAGACCGCCCTCTGCTACCGGGCGCTGCGCTAGTACGCTGAGAGTGTAGCATATCTGGGTCTTTCCGGAGCCGAACTCACCGATGAACTCGGTGATAACCCCCGTCTCTATTCCTCCTCCCATTATGCGGTCGAACTCACTGGAGCCGGTCCTGGACCTCATCATATGGCTGCGGGTCTCCAGCAGGTCCGAGGCTGAGACAAAGCCCGGATCTACTTTGAGACGCGCGAGGGCGTTCACCTTGATAGCTGTGTCGACACCCATGCCGGTTAAAGCCACTATCTCTCTTGGGGGAGTGACAGCGATAGATTCTAAAGTTGCTAACCCGGCCTTGCGCAGTTTCTTGATGGTGGTGCTCGCTACTCCTTCGAGTACGCCTACTTCAATGACTTCGCCCATTGCTCTCGAACTTGAAACTCGGTTTTTGGTTTATAATGTGAACGCACTGATTTGTATGCGGGGGAGGCGGGTGAAAGTGAAAAACATTATAGTTTGTGAGCTATTTGGTACTTGATTTCAATGGTTGACTTAGATTTACTGAAAATAATTGTCAAAAAAAATGTTGACGAGAAGCGTCCAGTACTTGAGGACATAGCAAAATACCTCTACGAGAACCCTGAGCTGGGCAGCGAGGAGTTCAAGGCATTCGAGAAGATCACCAAGGTGCTTGAGGAGCATGGCTTCGATGTTGAAAAAGGGGTGTACAGTATGCCAACGGCCTTTGTGGCTTCATTCAAGGGGAAGAAGGACGGGCCAAAGGTCGCCGTGCTCGCTGAGTACGACGCATTACCCGGCGTGGGGCACGGCTGCGGTCATGACCTTATCGCGGCCTCAGCGGTAGGTGCTGGCATAGCTGCCAGCAAGGCCATCTCTGGGCTTGAGGGCGAGATTCTGGTCATAGGTACCCCAGCCGAGGAAGGTCATGGGCCTAGCGGCGGCAGTAAGGTAATCATGGCGAACAAGGGACTGTTCGATGATATCGAAGGGGTCATCATGCTTCACCCATCCACAAGTTGGGGCGTGGGGAACCAAGCCCTCGGGATCAGCAAGTGCAACATGGTCTTCAAGGGACAGACGAGCCACGCCGCGGCTAGTCCCCACCTTGGCAGGAACGCCTTGAACGCAGCTACCTTGGCCTACATGGCTACCCACATGCTGAGACAGGAGGCCAGGCGCGATGCGAACCTAGTCATCCACGGCATCATCACAGAGGGCGGGACCGCCAATAACATCATACCTGACAGGGCGGTTCTGGATTTCGGCGTTAGAAGCAGCGACCAGGATTACCTCGAAGAGATGGTTGACAAAGTGGCCCGATGCGGGGAAGGCGCAGCGTTAGCGATGGGTGTGGAGGTGGAGATCACCAAGGGAAGGTTCTACTCCAGCAAGAAGCTGAACTACCCCATGATCAGGACCCTCTGGCAGAACTACGCCGATCTGGGGGCTCCAGTGACTGACTGGGAGGAGTCCGTGAACAGAATGCCCATGGCCTCGACTGATTACGGTGATGTCTCCCAGAGGACGCCCTCAGCTGGGAGCTACATCGGGATTGCTCCGCCGGGAACTCCGGGGCACAGCATCCAGCTTGCGGAAGCGTCAATGACCTCAGAGGGACTCGACGCGATGATCGTTGGGACAAAGGCGCGGGGTATGACGTTGGTGGAGTTGCTGGCTAAACCCGAGATACTAAAAGAGGCGAAGGAGTACTTCGACTCCAATTAACCC
>JAUWLH010000253.1 GCA_030613835.1 Candidatus Bathyarchaeota archaeon
TATTGGTGAATGTTCTAGTACACAATTCTTCTCCTTTTTTTCCGTATTCTAATAAAAAAGTGAAAAAAGGACTTTTTATCCACCAGAGACGCATCATTACCATTCGAAGCATACAACCCGTATGACGAAGATAATCAAATATGATATACATCACATTGGATATTGAAGCGTAATCATACCGATTGCATAATGGTTCTGTCGTTGTGGCTTTGATGAGCTTGTTACAGTTTCAGAAAAAATGGTTATAGCGCGTGCTCCAGCAAGGCTTTTACAACCCCGTTCCCTATCATCTAGCGATTAAAATGGATATCATCGATGCCATCTTCAGCAACATCTGGGTGATCTTTCTCTTCTTCTCACTGATCTACCCAAAGTTCCAGCAGAACATCATCATAAGGGCAAGGGCAAACGCCCTCGCGAGCCTTGGTAAAAAACGGGGCACCAACGTGGTGACCTTGATCCACAGGCAGGAGACACTGAGCCTGTTCGGCCTGCCCCTGGCAAGGTACATCGATATCGATGACAGCGAGGAGTTGCTAAGGATAATCAGGTTGACCCCCGATGACCAGCCGATAGACTTGATTGTTCACACTCCGGGCGGGATAGCCCTCGCCGCCACCCAGATCGCGTTCGCACTCAAGGCCCACAAGGGCAAAACCACTGTCCTAGTCCCCCATTACGCCATGAGCGGTGGAACATTGATTGCGCTTGCGGCTGACGAGATTATGATGGATCCCCACGCCGTGCTGGGTCCGGTTGACCCACAGATGGGAACTATGAAGGGCACCTACGCGGCCACTAGCATCCTGAAGGTCATAGAGAAAAAGACTGCGGACGAGATCGATGACGAGACACTGTACCTCGCAGAGGAGGCCAAGAAAGCCCTCAGCCAGATGGAGGATACGGTAAGGCAACTCCTCAAGGGAAAGTACGATGATGAGCGTGTGGACTTGATAATCAACGACCTGGTCACAGGAAAGTACACCCATGATTTCCCCATCACAGCAGAGGGCGTCTGCGAGCTCCTGGGTCAGTGCGCACAGAACGAGCTCCCAGTGGAGGTGTACCAGCTCATGGATTTCTACAAGATGGGAAAAACCCGGAGGGCGGGTATCGAGTACGTTCCCCTCAACAGACCCTAGGGCTAGCAACATTTTTTCATTACCCCTGTACCTTTCAATGTATTCGCGGTGGACTCGATGCTAAACGACAAGATTCTAAGAAAACTCATCACTGAGCAAGGCATGGTGATGGGGTACATTGACCTGGACAAGCAGCTCCAGCCCAGCGGATTCGATCTCAGCCTTGAGGGCGTTGAGACGTACTTGGGAGGCGGGGCCGTTGATTTCAGTAACGAGGAAAGGGTCATCGCCGAGACTAAGAAGATATTACCCGACGGGGACGGCTGGATAAGCCTAGGGAAGGGAGTTTACAAGGTTGTTTACAACGAGGTGGTCAAGATGCCACTGAACATCGCGGCTATCGCGCGGACCCGGTCAACCCTTCTAAGAAATGGAGCCGAGGTGGGAACTGCAGTGTGGGACCCTGGCTACGAGGGCAGGAGTAGCAGCATGCTCACAGTGCACAATCCCCACGGGCTCAGGCTCAAGGTGGACGCGAGGATCGCCCAGCTCATATTCTTCGAGACCGGGGCCGTTGAGAAGGGTTACAGCGGCGTCTACCAGAAGGAACGTATCTAGTTTTTCGCAACCTATTTATTCTATACCCTTTTCCAAGATGGCAACGGTGTAAACATTGTCAAGCTTATTCAGGACAAGGCTAGCCAAGGGGTTCGATGATAGGACTGCCCGCTTCCACACAAGCGTTGTGGAGGACCTGCGCATGTTCGAGTACGACATTGACGGGACTATGGCTCACGATATCATGCTCCATGAGCAGGGAATCATGGAGAAGGAGGATCTGGTGCAGATCCTCGGTGCACTCCAAGAGATCAAGAAGGAGTGGCAGGCAGGGAAGCTCCAAATAGGGGCGGAGAACGAGGACATTCACGAGTTCATCGAGACTAAGGTGATCGAGAAGATCGGTATAGAGGTGGGCGGTAAGATGCACGCTGGCAGGAGCAGGAACGACCAGGTCATGGTTGACATGAAGATGGTGTCCAAGGTGGAGCTCCAGGAAATCGCAGTCAATGTGCTCAACCTAGTCAAGACCCTGGGAGAGATCGCTGACAAGCACACGGAAACCCCCATGGTCTACTACACACACGGCCAGCAGGCCCAGATCGGAACCTTCGGGCATTACCTGTGCGCGTACACTGACCAGTACCTCAGGGACTATCAGAGGATCAAGCAGTGCTACGACAGGGTAAACTACAACCCATTGGGCTCGGCGGCTATCGCGGGAACCAACTTCAGGGTCAACAGACTCAGGACCAGCGAGCTCCTCGGATTCGACAACATCCAGGAGAATAGCATGGATGCCACAAGCAGCCGCGACTGGGCCATGGAGATCGCAAGCGTGCTCAGCATACTCATGGCCAACATGAGCAGGATGGCCGCGGACTTTGTGCTGTGGGCTGGGAGGGAGTACCAGTACGTCACTATCAGCGACGAGTACAGCAGTAGTAGCAGTATCATGCCCCAGAAGATCAACCCGAGCACTCTTGAGCTGGTTAGAGGTAAGACCGCTGAGGTTTACGGTACGCTCCAGGAGCTTATGACCATGGTCAAGGGACTGCCAACGGGCTACTACCAGGACCTGCAGCAAACCAAGATTGCCCTATGGAGGGCTTTCGACACAACCAAGACGGCCACCGAGATCCTCAACGGCGCCATCAACACCATGACCATCAACGAGGACAAGATGCTTGAGCAGACCAAGGGCAGCTTCATCTACGCTGTGCAGCTTGCCGAGGTCCTGGCCGAGGAGATCCTCAGCTTCCGTGAGGCGTACAAGGTAACCGCGGGCGTCGTGGCCAACCTGGTCGAGGACGGCAG
>JAUWLH010000260.1 GCA_030613835.1 Candidatus Bathyarchaeota archaeon
GGATCGCGCCCGCTTATACAGTAGGTGCAGATATGCTCGGGAGGAAGACCGACCGCCTCCAGGATCTTTTCCTCGCTGTTATAGCGAACATTGTCGATGCTTGGTAGGTTACCAGCAACCAGGTCACCTATCTCCACCAAGCCCTTGTCCTTGAACTCCTTTGCCGCCAGCGGCTTGTCCGCCGGGTCGCTGAAGCACGGGTAGAAGATGGGCGCGTAGCTAACGAGGAAATCAACCTCCGTGGCGCCAGCCTGCCTCAGGTTCTTTGCGATGGACTCGCTGACGGTGCCCCTGACGATGCTGTCGTCTGTGAGGACCACCTTCTTACCCTTCACGGTCTCCTTGATGATGTTGTGCTTGAGGTCACTCGCCACTTTCCTGTAGTCAGGGTCATCGATGAGGTACGTCCTGCCCATGTAAGCGTTCTTGATGACGCCCTCATCGGCAGTGACCCCCAACGCCTCGGCAGTACCGGTGGAAACGCTCCTGCCACTGTCCGGAACAGGAATAACAACCAATCCATTGCCCTTGTCCTCGGCATACTCCGCGTTGAGGTTATGAAGCTCCACCAGGCCATGACCGAAACGTTTCCTCGCGTTGTGGACCGTTTTGCCCTCAACAACGCTGTCGGGCCTGCTGAAATAGACCCACTCGAAGACGCAGAAGGCCCTCTTGGGCTCAATCACCTGCTCCTCAGTTAGCTTTCCGTCATCGACGACAAGGATGCTCCCTGGGACGACATCCTTGCGCTCAGTGAAGTCCTCGCCCATATTGGTTAGGACATCAATGGGGGCGGACTCGGACGCGACATAGAAACTCTCATCATTCATAGCCATGTAGAATGGCCTGACACCCCTCTCGTCCCTTGCCGCAACAAGGAAGCTTTTCCTCTCCTTCCTATCCCATACCGCCATAACGAGGCAGTAGTAGCTGTCTCTGTGGCTCCTCATGGCTGATTTGAGGGCATCAACGAAGTCTTTGCCTTCGTTAAGGTACTTGATAATGCTATCCTTGATGACGTGCTCGTTGCTGATCTTCTTGCCAGGGAAGAACCCGTCCAACGCAAGGCTGAAGTGGTACCTGTCGTGCTCCTTTGATTCTAGGGGGGCATAACCGTTATCCGCGTTCTCGCCGCTCGCTGACCCAATGATAACATAGTCATTGGGATGAGAAAAAGCCGCATACTTTTCATTGAATACCGCGCTTACAAGCCCTCTTCCCTTCCAAGTCCTCAAACTGTTGTCACTGGCCGAGGTGACACCGCTGCTCTCCTGGCCCCTGTGTTGTACACCGTATAATGTGTGTAGGCTCTTAGTTGAAGCTCCTTCCCTTGAATAAACTCCTATAACACCCTGCATACCCATGTGTTAAACAGTTAATATTTAAACCCATTCGTTGAATTTATTGCCTTATTTATGCAATATTATATGTTTCTCTAAGAAAACGACCAAACGGGAAACGTTGAGATGCTGCCAAGCATCCAAGTAAAGCCAGAAAATGAAAACATCATAGTGCACGGCTGTAGATTTGAGAATGGCTTGAATGGAAGTTTGTTGGAGATAATGAAAAGAGCGGGGGAAGCTAGAACTTCCTCTCGATGTACTCTACGATGGACTTGAAGAAAGGATAGCCATCGCCGTATGTCTCAGGCGCACCCGTCTTGGTCCATTCGGGCATCAAGTACCCATAATATGCCCTCTCGGGGTGCGGCATTAAGCCAAGAACCGTTCCCTCTGGGTTGCAGATACCGGCTATGTCGTGGTACGCCCCGTTGGGGTTCTCTGGCCAGTCGTACTCGGCGTACGAACCGTCCTCCCTGACATACCTGAACACCATCATGTCCTGGTCGTAGAGCTTGTTCAGCAGATCCTCCCGCTGCTCCGGGGGCAGGATGAACCTTCCCTCGCCGTGGGCAACGGGGCACTGGATGACGTGACCCTCCTTGAGCCCGCCCATCATTCCGCAGTTTCCCTTTCCGTCGTATCTCATCCTGATCCAGCGGTTCTGGTAACCATGTGTACTGTTTCCCAGCGCAGCCTCGGGATAGAGGCTGTGACCTTCCCATCCTGGCAGGTACCCCATCTCGACAAGCTGTTGGAAGCCGTTGCATATACCGATGATTGGCTTCCCTGAGTCCACGAATGCCTCAAGCTCGGACCCGATTCTGGACTCGCACTCTTTGGCCCAGATGGCCCCGCTCCTGACATAGTCGCCGTAGCTGAAGCCGCCTGGAAATAGGAGTAGATCGTAGTCGTCCAGGTTCTTGTCCTTGAATACCTTCTGGGTATGAATGAGGTCAACTTTGGCTCCAAGATCCTCGAAGGACCTGATTGCCTCTAGGTCGCAGTTTGTTCCAGGCGCTCTCAGTATGAGGACTCTCATGTTTTCTCGTTTCATCGCTGGGCCTCCAGTGGCGTCTTCCACGCCGTCATCAGTTCATCAAGTGGTTCATCTAGGATAACCTCTCCGTCCTTTGTCAACGTCATCTTCTGCTCAGATTTGACCGTACCTATGCAGCTGATCGTCGTGCTTTCCATGGATTTCTCAAACTCATCGGCCTTGTCTGCTGGTACCTCGATGAGCAGCCTTCCGTTGCTCTCGCTGAACAGCAGTATATCATCCCTCAGATCACCGCTGACACTGACCTTCGCCAGATCCACATCAATGCCCAGGTCACCTGTGAAAGCCATCTCGGCTATGGCCACCGCGAGCCCTCCCTCACTGCTGTCATGGCATGCCCTAACGTACCCCGCGTCCATGGCGTCCAGTAGCTTCCTGTAGGCCCTGAAGTTTGCCTCCGCATCAACCCTGGGAACCGAGCCTCCCAGCTTACCGTGGAGTC
>JAUWLH010000146.1 GCA_030613835.1 Candidatus Bathyarchaeota archaeon
AAGGACGAGTGCTTCCAAGTAAGGGTTGGAAGCGGAGCCATAACAGACGTGGAGATCAGGGAGGTTGGCCGTGGGATCGTCTTCGGAGAGATCCCTGGTATTTTAGCCCTCGTTGGCTGCGCAAACTACCCCAAGGGAGGAGGCGAGGTAGCGAAGATCGCAGAAGAGTTCCTAAAACGCAGGTTCATAGTACTCGCGACCGGCTGCTCAGCCATGGACCTGGCGACGACCCTCGACGAGGAAGGCCAGAGTCTCTATGAACAATACCCCGGTGTCTTCGATGCAGGTGGACTGTTGAACATCGGAAGCTGTGTATCCAACTCCCACATAACTGGCGCAACAATCAAAATAGCCAACATCTTCGCAAAGCGTCCCCTACGGGCGAACTATGAGGAGATAGCTGACTATGTCTACAATCGAGTCGGTGCTGTAGGGATCGCTTGGGGCGCAATGAGTCAGAAGGCCGCGAGCATTGCTGCTGGCTGCTGGCGTCTTGGCATACCGGTCATAGTGGGGCCTCACGGTTCCAAGTATCGTAGGAACCTGCTGGGGCGAAAGGACAAGGAAGGGGATTGGATTACACTGGACGCCCGGACTGGAGATGATATGTATATTGGCCCGGTACCTGAGCATCTGTTCTACGCCGCTGAGACCATCGAGGAGGCAATAGTCATGACAGCAAAGCTGTGCATGAGGCCCAACGATACTACCAAAGGACGCGCGGTGAAACTGACCCATTACATCGACTTAAGCAAGAAATACTACGGTGTTATGCCGGATGACCTTGAACTCTTTGTCAGGGGAGAATCTGATCTACCTTTCACCATGAGGGCGGAGCTCCTAGAGCACCTAAAAAAGAAGGGTTGGGAGGATGGGAAGATTGGTATGCCTGATCCAACGCTTCTAGATCGAATGATCAGGAGGAAGAAGTGATGTCCGCGAAACTAAGACCGGGACAGACTGCGGAGATCGCTGGTCCTAAGCATGCTATGGTTTTCCCCAATCCCACGGTTGTGGCCTCCATGATTAAGAGAGCTAAGAGACCTCTGATTGTCATTGGCTCAAATGCCCCAGAGATCGTGATAGAGGACGGGGATTTAATAGATTATGCGATTAAGATCGGCAAAAAAGGCAAGCTCACCATTGCGGTCACGGGGCACCTAATCGGTGAGTTCAAGAAACGGAAGGCAAAAAAAGTCTATAGTATCCCGTTTATGAATCTAGGAGACAGACTAAGGGACACCGATTGGAAAGGATTCGATGGCAAGGGCCCTTATGATCTTGCCATATTCGTCGGTTCACAATATTACTTGGAGTGGCTGGTCCTATCGGGCCTGAAGAACTTCGCTCCAAACCTGAGAACCATCTCTCTGGGAAACCTGTATCAGCCTAATGCCAGTTGGTCTATAGGCACTATAAATCACTCAGAATGGATGAGTATGCTCAAAGAAATTATAAAAAACCTTGAGGAGAAAAAGTAGATGTCACTATTTGAAGATATCCCTGTAGATGTTGGAATCATCTACGAGGGTGAAAGGATTAGGGGCCGAGAGATGCAGGTCGAGCTTGGAGGCCCCAGAGAGGAGTACAAGTTCGAGCTTGTCCAAGCAAAAGAGCTTGACGAGATCGAGGATGAGAAGGTCACCATCATCGGAAACGATTTGCCTGACATTCCTGAGGGAACTAACGTTCCTTTTGGGATGATCATCGAGGTAGGTGGGGTCGAGGTCGAAAAGGATCTGGAGGGCGTCATTGAGAGACGCCTCCACGAGTACGTTAACTTCATCGAGGGATTCATGCACCTGAACCAGAGGTACGATATCCAGATGAGGATCAGCAAGAAGAGCTACCAAAAAGGTTTCAACAGTTTTAAGATATTCGCCAAGGTTCTCTTCAGGTTATACAAGAGTGAGATGACTTTCATCGAAAAGATGCAGATCACATTCATCACGGACCCCGAGAAGGTCAAGGAGATGTACCCAGAAACCTTAGAGATCTACGAGGCAAGGGACGCCAAGGCCAGGGGTATGAGTGACGACGATGTTGATGTATTCTACGGTTGCAGCCTTTGCCAGAGCTTTGCGCCGACGCACCTCTGTGTCATCACACCCCAGCGTTACGCAAACTGCGGAGCCATAAGCTGGTTCGACGGCAAGGCCACGGCCAAAGTTGACCCAAAGGGACCGATATTCGAGATACCCAAAGGTGCTCTAATCGACGGTTTAACTGGCGAATACGAGGGGGTAAACAGAATCATCAGGGAAAAGAGTCTGGGAGAGATCGAGAGGGTTCAGCTCTACACCGGGTTTGGTTACCCCCACACCAGCTGCGGCTGTTTCGAGGCCTGTGCCTTCTACATACCAGAGGTAGACGGTTACGGCGTGGTCCATCGCAACTACAGGGAAAAGACGGTGAACGGTCTTGACTTTGTCACGATAAGCGATTTGACAGCTGGAGGAAGACAGGTGGATGGGTTCCACGGACTCAGCATCGAGTACATGAGGAGTCCCAAGTTCATGCAGGCAGACGGAGGATGGGATCGCTTTGTCTGGATGCCTGAGGACATCATAGAGAGAATCAAGGACTACATGCCCCCTGAGATCATCCCCAAGATCGCAACCGAGAAAAACGTATCCAGCCTGGACGATCTCAAAACATGGCTCAGAGAGAAAAACCACCCAATCGTGAACACATGGAAACCCGAGGAGGAAAAGAAACCAAAGCCAGTCGCACAGCAACAGGTGATGCAGCAGCAGATGCCCATGGCGGGATTCACAGTTCCTTCACTGGAGCTACCCGCCAGCATGGTGCCAATGGTTGGACTACCCCAGGGAGTTAACGTCAAAATTATCCTGAAGAACGTCAAGATCAAGGCAGAGAAGGTTATCATCAGGGCCGAGAAGGAGTGAGCCCAATGGCAAAGGAAACAAAGATAACCCTCCCCCTCAGCGCCGCCCTGCTTGAGAAGCTTGCTAACTTCCAGGAGATCGAGCTTCAGGACGTAATCATCGATCTAGAGGAGATAGAACTCGGTTTAAGCCCCGGCGGAGGAGGAATGAACCCGGTCATCATGGGCAGGATGGCCTACGAGTTCGCGCTTATACGGGACTCAGCTGCTCGAATGTCACAGGTGTTCGGCGGCGGAATGCCAGCCATGGCGATGCCAGCCATGGCGATGCCAGCACAGTACGCGGTAGCCCCACAGGCGCCGATCAAGGCAAAACCCACCTCACTGATACCTGCAAAGACCACGATACCACCTGGAAACTACGTGGGCAAGATCGTGGAGGTAAAACTAGGGGCAACCAAATCAGAGGGCGGGACAAGGTCAACTTCCTATATATTGGGCGGCCAAACGGTTCCAGCCTTTTACAACTTCCAGGCTCCACCAAAGAACCGACCAGTAATCGCGCTTGACGTGTTTGACTGGTCCAAGGTGCCTCTGAGCAAGGCAGTGAAGATGCACTTCAGGGAATTCCTAGAGGATACAGGTGAGTGGGCACGTATATGCGTCGAAAAATTCGGGGCCGAGATGATAAACCTGCACCTCCTGACTATCGATCCTCTAATAGACGACGCAAGCCCGAAGTCAGCGGTAAAGAAGGTAGAGGATGTCCTGCAGGCAGTCGACGTACCAATCAGCATCGGAGGATGCGGAGACCCACAGAAGGACCTCGCGGTCTTCACGGCTATCTCCGAGCAGATCGAAGGCGAACGCCTACTCATCAACTCGGTTACTCTCGACATGGATATCGAAAAGTCTGCTAAGCTCATCAAAGATCACGACAACACAGTGATTGCGTTCACTTCAATGGATGTGAACAAGGCAAGGGAGCTCAACAGGAAGCTCTACGATTACGTTGACAAGAGCCAGATAATCATGGACACCACAACTGCGGCACTAGGTTACGGCTTAGACTACGCTTTCACTGTAATGGAGAGGTGTAGGTTAGCCGCGCTTAAGGGTGACCCGGAGCTCAACCACCCCCTGTCCAGTGGGACCACAAACGCGTGGGCCGCGAGGGAGGCGTGGATGAAGATGGGTCCCGAGTTCGCACCGAGGGAGCTAAGAGGCCC
Organism: Candidatus Bathyarchaeota archaeon; assembly: GCA_030613835.1. Taxonomy (GTDB): domain Archaea; phylum Thermoproteota; class Bathyarchaeia; order TCS64; family TCS64; genus RBG-16-57-9. The sequence continues at coordinate 4,078 of JAUWLH010000146.1, forward strand.
TATCTGGGAGACCATTACGGGCCAGACTCTCCTGCTCACAGGCGTGGATTACTTCATGATGATGCACCCAGCTGCGGTGAACGCGATGAAGAAAACGATAGATAGTCTCATGAAGGGAGCCAAGCCTACTGAGATCACTGATTGGGTTACGGTGACGATAGGAGGTAATTGAGATGCCAGCGAAAGAACTGAGTCCAATTGAGATTTACAAGCTCCTACCGGGCACTAACTGCGGTGAGTGCGGTGATACCAATTGCATGGCCTTCGCGGCTAAGCTGGTGAACAGGGAGGCATCCCTTGAGGAGTGTAAACCGTTACTGGTATCCGAGTACGCTGAAGCATACGCGGAGCTCTGGGCTCTTCTGAAGCCCGCGGTAAAGGCCGTCGAGGTTGGCACAGGCGAGAACGCGTTGACGATTGGAGGTGAGTACGTTCTCTACAGGCACGATTTCACCAACTTCAACCAGCCATCGATCGCCATCGATGTCAGTGATGAGATGGAGGACGAGGAGTTCGAGACAAGGGTTCACGTCGT
>JAUWLH010000022.1 GCA_030613835.1 Candidatus Bathyarchaeota archaeon
TCATGAGGCACCCCCTCCACATGGTCGGGACCGATGCGAGCTGGTGCACGGTTGAGGGGCCCTTTTGCCGTGGCAAGCCCCCTCCGAGGCACTATGCGACGTACCCCAAGATACTTGGGAAGTACGTACGCGAGGAGAAGGTGCTGACATGGGAGGAGGCGGTCAGGAAGATGACGAGCTTCCCAGCTCAGCGGTTCGGTATATTGGACCGGGGATTGCTGCGTCCGGGTATGTGGGCTGATATCGTCGTGTTTGACCCGGAGACGGTCATCGATAGAGCGACATACGAGGACCCACATAACTTCCCCGTTGGCATACCCTATGTCATCGTAAACGGCGAGGTGACCGTTGACGGTGGCAGGTACACGGGAGCTCTCGGAGGACGGACCCTCCGTAAAGCCATTTACTAGTTTTCTGACTAATACTTTTATCGTGGTTCTTTCCATAAATCACAAAACTACGCAGGTGAACAAGACGGGAGGCTATCTCGTTGTGGGGGCGGGGCTGGCTGGCCTCAGCTTTGCCCTGAGGGTATCCGAGAAAAACAAGGTAACCGTTCTATCGAAATCCGAACTCATGGACTCAAACAGCAGCATGGCACAGGGAGGGATAGCGGCCATCTAGCGTCTGCCTGATAACTTCGAGAAACACACGATCCCCGGGATCAACAAGGAGTGCCTTGAGCTGGGGTTCCGCATGGAGGCCGATCTTATCCCCGTGTCCCCGACAGCTCACTATATGTGTGGCGGCATCAAGGTCAACGAGTATGGTGAGACATCCATCAAGGGGCTGCTAGCCTTCAGTGAGACAGCCTGCTCTGGGGTCCACGGGGCAAACAGATTGGCCAGCAACTCAACCTTGGAGTGCATGACATTCCCCCACATAGCCGCAGAGAGAATCGTTGATTCCAGCGAGGTTTTTCCGTCAGAGAAAGTAATTAAACAATTAACACTGGAATCGAACGCAGTCAGTCTGAGGACTCAACTGCAGGAAATCATGTGGGACAACTATGGGATAATACGAAAACAGGGCTCGATGCGGGAAGCTGAGTTGTTGTTAAACGGAATCAACGAGAGAACCGAGTACAACTTCAATCAATCAAAACCCGCGAGACCATTGATGACCGCAACCTTTCAAAGGTCGCATTAATTGTCGCGAGGGCAGCTTATATGAGACATGAGAGCAGGGGAACGCACAAACTAGAGGAATATCCATTCCTCGACGATGAGAACTGGCTCAAACACATAGAATTTAAAGAAAATGATGTGGCCCTAGTGGATCACATGTAGGTTTTACTTCACGTACATACCGAAGTGGGCAGGGGTAGCGTGAGGTATCGGTAGCTCTGCCATGGTCTTGAGGCCAGGCTCTGCGTTGATGACGTGTGGGATCATGTTGGTGGTCATCGCGATTGTACCGTGGTCCCCATGGACGCATGGTGTGATCTTGTTGTTGATCGGCGGGACCCCCTTTATGCTAACGCTGTCGAACTCCTCTGGGGCACCGATGTACGCCTTGAAGTCCATGGTGATGAGGTTCTTTCCATTACTGATGCCGTAAGCCATCTGGAACCCTCCTGCAACGTGACCCGCTGGCACCTTGATTGCGTCGCTGGATACGTCGTGGTCAAATGTGATGGGCTCAGGCATGTCGACCTTGATCTCGTCAATATCCCATCCCAGGGAGTCTGCGATCATCATGATGCTCTGCTCAAGACCGACGTGACCCGTGATCTTGTGGGTATCGATTGCGTCCCTGTACTCCTCAACGGTCATGCCCGCGCCGATCTTCTTCTGGAAGGGGATCCGACGTGTGGCTGCATCCATCTGCCTTGCGATGTGCATCTCCTCGACCTCCTCACATGGTCCCGTGAGGAATATGGGCAGCGTGTCCATGAGGAAGCCTGGGTTGATGCCAGTCCCAAGCATGGTGACTTTGTTCTCCTTTGCAATTACGTCTAGTTTCTTTGCCAGCTCGGTTGCCTCGTCCTCGACGTATGGGTACCCCAGCTCCTCGCATGTGCTGATGATGTTGACGCCGTGCTTCAGTATTCCGGCGAACTGGTCGTAGGTCTGGCGTAGGTAGCTCATGGTGGTGTGGGCCACGATGTCTGGCTTTGTCTCGCTCAGAACCTTGTCCACGTCACTGCTGATGATTACCCCGATCTTCTCTTGACCAAGGACCTCGCCCAGGTCCTTGCCGACTATTGCTGGGTTGATGTCGATAGCGCCAACGATCTCAATTCCCTCCTTGGAGAGGAGGTGTCTGGCAAGCCTCTGGCCTATGACTCCAATCCCATATGAAACGATCTTGACATTCTTCAAGCTAATTCACGATAAAGCTCGGGGTTTACTGTATAAATCTTACTTGATGATGTTAACTTGAAGGTATCTAGTACCTTCATACAATATCCCCTAAACCGGATTGGCATGGTCCTTATGGTTTTTTAAATATATTTATGCGATTCCTCGTAACCAGTCGCTGATCTTCTTAACCAATATAACATTGCTCCGCTTGGCGTATAGCAGCCCGAGGAATACAAGAACTCCCGGCCCAAGCCATGTGATTATCATGGTGAAGGCTTGGTTGAACAGACTCGTCTCCTCCATCAAGAGCCAAGATACGGGCACTATGCTGCCCTGGATCCTCCACCAGTTGCTGGGGGTTATCCCTGTTCGCCACCACACAAGGTCGCAGGCTATGGGTATTACGAGTAGCACTAGGTGATAGAGCCAGAACATGAGACCCATGTCGTCATCCTCGGTGGAAAGAGGTAACACGATGCATCCAATGTACCAGGCAGCGAGGGTCGCTATCTCAAGCGCCTCGTGGCCCTCAGGTGCTACCCATATCTTAAGGATCACAATAGGCGCAACCAGGAAGGGTGCAACGCTCAGGACGTTGAAGGTTCCACTGTCCTCCTCCGTTTTCCTTGGAAGAATGTTGTCATAGAAAAAGGAAATCGCCATGAGCCCCAGGATAAACCCGAAACCCTTCATGGTCTTGATGAACAAGCTGAAGTAGCCGAGGATCGGAAGCCTGTTTACTACCCTCCCTACCACCAAGTCCTGGTCTACGGTGAAGCCGTCTTGGAATTTGTTATGATCGCCCTTGGTCTGGTATATCCACTTATCATCAACAAGCGTGCCATCTATCGCCCTGTGGACTATGTACTCCTCGCTAAAACCTGGTCTGATGAAAACCAGTATATCACCTACGGGCGGATCCCCTATATTCACCGCGTCAAAATCATCAATGCTATGGATGAAAATAAAGTCCCCAACCCCCAGTGTTGGCACCATGCTCTGGCTGATGACCACCATCATAGGGTTTGAGGTTCCTAATGAATTCCGCAGAACCACGGTTCCACCATAGAAGACAGCGATAAGGGCGATAAAAGTCGCCGCATACCTCAGGATCTCCTTTTGCCCAGCATCCATGTTTTTTACTCACTGGGCGGAAGCTGTTCTATCCTTGGGTCAATCCATGCCGTCAGTTTCAAGCATGTCGAGGGGGTTATTGTTCCTCCACTGAAGCACTTATCCACATCGGGGCAGACAAGGCATGGGCAGCCAGCTATAGAATCGAGGGTCACAAGCTCCTTCTTTGAGAATATCTTGTAGGTCCATCGTCCATTGTTCAGTATTCTTTCTCGATATACCCTGCCTTTCTCCTCAAATTTTTTAGCTATCCTGCTGCCTTCACGGCTGCTGACGTCAAGGAGTTTCCAGAGCTCGCTCTGGAGTAACCCCTCCTCTCCGGTATCGAAGATTAGTTTCAGGGCTTTCTGCTCGGCTTTATTGTTTTTTGGTGCCATTGCCGTACCTCTATTCGTAGTAGAGGAGCTAATAGTCCTTAAGAAGTACGTGGACTTTCCCTACGACTTCCTTGACCATGTCCTCATGTTTTGCACCCGTGCATACCAGCTTACCTGACGCGAACAGGAGCATTACCACCTTTGGTGTCTGCATCCTGTAGATAAGTCCTGGGAATTGCTCAGGCTCGTACATCACATTGTCCATGATGTCTGCCGCAGTCTCTAGGTCTATCTTGCCGTGGAGGTTCGCGCTGGCGACGATATTCTGGATCACTATCTTTGGATTCCCTTCTTTTATGATTTCTTTGTTTTTAAGCTCACGCACGACCTTGTGGACCGCTCTAACCGCCATCCTCTCAGACTTGCCCCTGTGCAGCCCATCTTGCCCAAAGCGCAGCTCAGGGTCGCCGGCTTTGGTCGCTGGCTCCTGCAAACAAGACCGGGCACCTGTGTCGGTCTGTACTCAACAGTCCTGAAAACCTTCATGATGTCAAGTAAGTCTATCTTCTGATCGAGGGTTACAGACGCGACGACGTTCTCGACGCTTATACCCAGCTCTTCGTATGAGGTTTTTGCTGATCTCCTCATCCAGCTCAAGGACTAGGTCGTCGATGTTACCCTCAACATCCAATATCTTTCACCGTTATAGTCCTGCTACTGTCTCAAGCATATCCTCTGGGATGAGGTTCTGGTTCATTATCTCGATGATGGGGAAGCTGTTCATGTTAGGCTCCGAGGCTATCTTCTCGCTTGAGCCAATCTCCCCCTTGTAGCTGTTGTAAGTGATGAAGCTCCCATCAATGGTCTCATCTAGCTTCACGAGATAAGTGAAAACCTCGCTCAACGTCCCCCCAATCACGAAGTAAACATGCTTTCCGCCGTTCTCAAGGTGCTGTATGACGTTTGTCGCTGGTGAACTTGCGACTAGCATAACCAAGTCTCTCATGGTTTTTAACTGGACAAACTTCATGGCTTTCCTAATATATGCTGGAATTCGAGTATTTAAACTACATAAATGATACACGTAGATAGTTGATTTTAATAACGCGCGCGGGGGCGATTTTGGATAAATGATACATGACTATGTTCACAGTATCGATGCGCGCGCGCAATACGATATAATCGAGCCCGATTATTTGTCTCCTCTGTGATACTTTTTCGAAGTTAAGACAGTATCTTTTTCTACGTGAGCAATCAATTGATTAAGAAATTGACTTGGAAAAAAGTCTATATTGGGATAATTGCTGGGATAATATCTCTCATGATATTCCACATAGATCAACTGGAATTTATTTCCACAATATACGATGGGGTCTTATCATATTCTGTGAGTTTACCCATGCTTTTTCTCACAGGTGTTATGAGTTTTATCGGTGGTCTAGGAAGAGAGTATAAAGTGTGTCTTGCATACATTTTGACAATGATTTTGTACGATTTAATAACCAATGATATGCAGACTATTCTTTTTGCTGGAGTGTCCTTCATCACATTAACCCTTGGTGCTTTAATGTCAATCATAGTATCGTGGATCCAAGAAGTTACATAAATGTGCCCCAGTGAATCCAAATGGCCTTCGCGTGCCTGATGATGTGACTCAATATTAGGTCAAAACGATGGGCAACTGAGCAAATTAAATTATGAGAAAATATTTATTACCTGACTGGATTTTGATTTATTCTGAGTATGGAAAGTGTAAACAAGAATATTATTCGGTTAATTGCTGGACTAGACACGATAGTAAGTGAACTTTGGGAAGCTCCCAGGGCAATGCATCCCAGTGTTGATGCCGATGAACTCGCCAAAATGAACAAGACTTTGAGGAGCATTGACAGGTCCCAAAAAAATAGCTGAAAAAAAATGCTCTCCGAGTAAAGGTACACGCGCAAGGAAGTGTAACCAGTCGCGATCTTTTATTGCAGAAGCCCATTCACAGGCTACAATTATAGGCAAAATAAATGGGCGATTTGCTGAACACCGTTAAATAATCTCTATGGGTATTCGTGATTTAATGACAGGCATTGTTTCACCTGAAGAGTTCTACGGCTTCAAGCCCGGGACTGACAGGAAGTTAATCAGATGGGAACGGGTCGTGGACTACTTCTACCAGCTCGACGGCTCATCAGACATGATCAAGGTAGTCGAGGAGGGAAAGTCCACAGAGGGTCATCCTATTCTCCTATCCTACATCTCCTCGCCAGAGAACCTGAAGAACCTCGACAGGATCAGAGCTGACAGCTGGAGTATCAGCCACCCAGAGAACCTTGATGAAGCGGAGGTTGAGAGGATCATCGCTGAGGGCAAAACCGTGGTGGTCATGACCATGAGTATCCACGCTAGCGAGGTAGGCGGCACACAGGGCGCATCCGATCTGGCGTACATGCTTATCACTAGCGAGGAGCCGCTGATCAAGAGGATTAGGGAGAACGTGGTCCTGCTGTTGTTCCCATGCGCCAACCCCGACGGACAGGTGATGACCGTGGACTGGTACAACAAGAATCTCGGCACCGAGTACGAGGGCACGGGCCTCCCATGGCTCTACCACAAGTATACGGGTCACGACAATAACAGGGACGCGTTAACCCTCACCCAGGTCGAGACCCAGGTCATGAACCGGGTCATCGTCAAAGAGTGGTTCCCGCAGGCTTTCATAGACCACCACCAGATGGGTTTCTACGGCAGCAGGTTCTTCGTCCCGCCCAACAGCAACCCGGTGAACGAGATCGCGGACCCAATGGTGTGGACGGAGCAGAAACATTACGGTGCCCAAATGGTCATCAGGATGGAGGCCGAGGGGCTGGCGGGTATCGAGCAAGCTGCGGTCTTCCCCGCTGACTTCATGCCCGGGTTTAGCCTCGTTTTCCCCTGGATGAACATCTGCGGCATGTTCACGGAATCCGCCAGCGTCAAGGGCGCGACGCCCGTGTACGTACACTACCACCAGCTCAAGCCACACCCCAGGGGCAGGCCAGCGTACAGGGCTAACATAAACTTCACGAACCCGTGGAAGGGCGGTTGGTGGCACCTGAGTGATATACTGAGGGGCCAGATGGCGGCATCCATGGGAACCCTTGAGGTAGCTGCAAACAACAGGGAGCTAATCCTCAGGAACATGTATACCAAGGCAACTAGGAGCATCAAAAGAGGCAAAGAGGAGGCCCCATACGCCTTCATCTTCCCGCCGGGACAGCGGGACCCGAACACGACGGCCAGGTTCCTCAAGACTCTTGATGACCTCAGCGTGGAGATACATGTGGCTGAGTCCAAGGTGACTGTGGGAGATGTAACCTACCCCGCCGGTAGCCATGTGGTTTTCGCCAGCCAGACCGTAAGACCCCTCATACTGAGCCTGCTAGGCCAGACCAACTACAGGGACAACCTGTGGGTGCGGGGCCCCGATGGCTCACCGATGATGAACTACGACTTCGCCACACAGACAATGGCCGAGTTCAAGGGAGTCAAGATCGTGGAAGCCGAGGAGGTTCCCTCGGGCGAGTTCGTGAGGATTACACCAGGCCCCCCGAAGGGCGGACTGGGAGGTCGCTCTGAGTACGGATACCTAATCGATTGCAGGATCAACGACAGCTTCAAGGCGGTGAACAAGCTGGCCAAGGCAGGGATCGAGGTCAAGAGAATCCCTGAGCCAATCGCGGTTGACGGCAAGGATTATCCTGCGGGCATGTTCTACATCAAGGAAGCGGCCAAGGAGATCGCCGAGGAGACGCATCTAACACTAATCCCACTGGACTCCGAGCTTGATTCAGGAATGATGGACGCCAAGCCACTGAAGGTCGCCATGTACCAGCGGTACTGGGGCGGCAACATGGACGAGGGCTGGACAAGGTGGCTCCTGGACGAGTTTGGGTTCGATTACACGACTGTCAAGGACGAGGATATCAAGAAAGGGCTTGAAGAATATGACGTGCTCATCCTTCCCAGCGACGCCCCCGCGATGATCGTGGGAGACAAGGTGGAGGAATACTACGAGAAGAAGTACAAGGGGATGTTCACGGCACCCGTCCTTCCCCCGGAGTACAAATCAGGCATCGGGGATGATGGCGTGGAGAAGATCAACGAGTTCGCCGAGAACGGCGGAACCGTCATCGCCCTCTACGATAGCTGCGAGTACGCCATCGAGAAGATGGACGTGCCGGTGATCAACACCCTGAAGGATGTGAAGTCAAAGGAGTTTCACTGCCCGGGCAGCACTGTGTGGGTGAACGTGGACAACAGCCACCCCCTTGGGTATGGCATGCCGAATAGGGCCTTGATTCTTCTCAGGGGAAACCATGCCTACGCGGTGAAGCCGAACCACAACAACGACAACTACCGTGTGGTCGTCAGCTACCCGGAGGAGGACATGAAGCTCAGCGGCTGGCTCATAGGCGAGAAGTACCTCGCAAGGAAGGCGGCCCTGATAGAGGCCAAGAAGAAGGAGGGCAGGGTAATAATGTATGGCTTCGCTCCCCAGATGAGGGCTCTGACGGATGCCAGCTTCAAGTTCTTCTTCAATGCCCTAGTGGGCTAGAAGGGCAGTCCTTTTCCTTTTTATTATAACCCTAGGCTACCCAGCACCTTCTCGTAAGGTCTTCTCTCTGGGATGGGCTCAATGGGTCTTTTTCCATCATGGATATCCTTGTTGACATATAGGGCACAGTAGCACATCCCATATTCCTCAACATCGGGGATCCGGTAGTCGCAGGGGCAGATGATGTCCTTATCGTTCTCAAGGATTCCTGACGAGATCCTGCATGGGCAGCTGGGGTACCCGTACCGCTCCCTGTTCACGGTCAGTCCCTTAATCAGGTTGTCCAGCTGTTCCGGTTCGGGGCAGAGGTACATCCGTTTCTTCTCCGCGTTCCTCTCCGCGTTTTTCTTCAGCCTCTCGTACCAGCTCATAGTCCAAGGGCCTCGGCTAACTGATCCTTTTTGAATCCCTGGATGACGGTCTCGTCATTGATCACAGTTATGGGGAACGCGACGGGCAGCTTCTTAGCCTTGAGCTCCTCGACGGCCTCTACCTGGTCCTCCCTTGTACACTTATCCAGGTCAATATACTCGTACCTGACGTTGTTTTCCTTCAGAAGGGTCTTGAGCTTCTCGCACCACCCGCAGGTGCTTAATGTGTAGAGAAAAACCTTGTTACTGTTATTGGTTCCATCGACCATTATCGTTTCCATGAATAATAACTCCCTACTGATGAAAATGAAGAACGGGATATAAAATGTGGTGCATAATTTCTGATGAGACTGAGGGTTACTCGTTCCTGCACCTCTTTTATCCTCGTGGGTCCAAGTCTTCCTGATAATCAATGGGTGGCAAGAAGAGATACGATGGCTACATGGCGTTCGATTACCTGGAGGCAGGTTTCGATTACAAGGTCTTCGATCTGGTAAAGCATCCGAGGATCGAGCCATATTATATTCCCTTGAGCAAGACCGAGGAGGAGAGGTTCCAGGGGCTAGTGGAGAGATCCACAATGATAGACCTTCACGAGCACCCCGTTCTGTGGCCCGAGGATATGAAGGATGTGCCTGAGCTCCACGGATTGGGGAGGCATTTTACGGCTTACGAGGCCCTGAGTACGAGTCATCTTGACTGTGTGTTCGATAACCTGATGGATGGCATGAGCTACGCTACCAGCTATAGTGGCTGGAAGTGGACGGACGTGATTCACGATATCGGTATCAGGCTTAGCGATATCGCCCACCAGGACCTGGTAACCCACTGTAGAACAGTTCAGGATATACTGGACGCCAAGATGAACGGAAAGATAGCCTTGGTCATCGCGTTGGAATCCGCTACGCCAATAGAGAACGAGCTTGACAGAATCGACGTGCTCTACGGTCTCGGCGTCAGGAGCATGGGGGTCTGTTACAGCGAGTCAAACATGTTGGGCGGGGGCATGGGGGAGACAAACAATGACTCTGGGCTCACGGATTTTGGGTACGACGCAGTCAAGCGTATGAATAAGCTTGGTCTGCTCATTGATGTGGGGCACACCAATGACAGAACCGCCATCGAGACCATAGAGGCGAGCGACCATCCCATCTACAACAGCCACAGCGGTCCTGGGGCGATAGCCATTGGCCACACCAACGGAGACGAGGTATTACAAGCTATGACGGAGAAAGGCGGTGTTTTAGGGGTTGGTGGGGCCGGTCAGGGATTGCGCACCGAGAAACATCCCATCGGCAGTATCGAGAGCTATATGGAGTGCGTCGAGTATTGCATCGACCTGATGGGCATCGGTCACGTCGGCTGTGGACCGGACACTCTGTATGGTGCCCACCAGGAGTTGTACAAGGTCTGGTTCCCGAGGAAGAAGGGACATTATACAAGGGAGGGCAGGGCACCTGTGAAGAGCTGGACGGTTCACGAGGGGGTCGTGGATCCTGGATACGTGAAGGGGCTGGAGAACCCCAGCGAGTATGTGAACATAATGCGCTGGATGATCAAACACGGTTATGGGGACGGGGAGATCCAAAAGATTGTTGGCGGTAACGCTTTGAAGCTTCTGGAGAAGGTATGGATCTAACTCTCCCTTCCCTCTCTGAAAAAGATGATTTGCGCCCGGTAACTGGAATCTTAAAAAGATTACCTGTTTGTTGGATTAACAGGGTGCCTGTAATAACAAATAAATTATTCGAGTTTCTGGGCTAGCTTGGCGACTGCCACACCCAGGTCCCATGAGGTCTCCATACCTTCGGGGTCTTTTAGGACGTCACCTTTTGTACTTCCCACAGCATTTGCGTAGCTTTTGATCCCGGGTACTATCATCTTCTGGCTCAGGATGAACAGTAGCTGTTGGGTCCATACGTTGGCGAGACCGGTTCTCCTTGCCACGCTCATGGCCCCCGCGACCTTGCCGTCGAACTTGGTCCTGCTGTGGGCGCTGCTGTTGAACGTACCTGACCTATCTATCAGTGCCTTCATGTGGGGCGTCATGGACTCGTAGTAGCTGGGGCTGGCGAATATGAGGCCGTCGGCCTCGGTCATCCTGTTGAATACATGCTCGAAGTCGTCGTCTATCCTGCATTTTCCTGTCTTTGAGCAAACCCCGCAGCCGTCACAGGGCTCTACTCTGTTCTCCGCGAGGAGTATTATCTCGGTCTCGGCCCCTACGCTCCTCGCTGCCTCAAGGGCGTGTCTTACAATTATTTCCGTGTTGCCGCCTTTCCTGGGGCTGCCCACTATTCCTAGAATCCTAACCATGGACACCTGACCACCTTTGGGCGGATAAATCCTGCGGGGGTTCTAGATTTCTAGCCCCAGCTTACTGCACTGGTCAAGGATTGGTTGATGGCTATTTCCATCTCGTTAGTAGAAATTCAGGCTCATAACATGGCCAACCGGGTTAGTGCTGTCCGTGGCTGGTCTTCATGAACTCCTGGAGCAGCGTGGTGGCGAAGCCCCCCTTGTGGAGGGTGAACGAGAGCTGGATACCTCTCGGCTTTGCCTTGATCTCTATCCTAGGCGTTAGCCTTCCACGCCTCCTGGTTCCCGTGACCCTGTTTCTCTTCAGCAACTTGTTTGACAGCCCCGACTCGGCGAATATCTCAGATTCTAATGCACCAGCTTCCCCTGATGCCCTGGCCATCTTGGGTCCATACATTGGGGCCGTGAAGCTGATCTCCTTGTTGATGTACCTTTCCTGCAAGTCCTTGGGGTTCTCGATATGGGTTCTTTCTCCCGTTTCATGATCCTCGATGATATCACCTGGGATCAGCCTGTCGTAGATGCCCCTATCAACCCTCTCCGTCAGGTACCTGTTGCAGAGGTAGCTCTGGTACGCGGCTATCAGGTACCTTGAGAGCCACCTGTTTCCTACACTCTTTTCGCCGTGGAGGATATTCCACCCCGCCTTGGCGTTCTTTCCCCTGCGACCCATGCGTTGCTCACCGTAGAAATTGGGTATTCCAATCTGATGGATGCGGTTCGCGATCCTTTTCGAGCGGTCCAACGCCTCGTCTCTTGGCACCTTGATGTCTGAGATGAGTACTCTGAAACTGTTTCCGACCAGGTGCCCCGCCCTGAACTTGACGCTGTGGTACTTCGCCCAGTTGACCCTGACCTCGATGCTTTTCTCAACCGACTTGATAGCAACCTTCGGTTCAACCTTTCCCACCTCGAATAGCAGGCTGAACACCTGGGTGGCTCTTGCGTCCTTGTCTTTCAATCCGCCCATCCCTATCTCTTGTGGCCTCAGGTGGAATATTTCTGCCAGCTGGACCTGTACCTCCCTTGTGGTCATGCTCTCCTTGGTTAGGCTCATGTACAGGTGGTCTCCCTTGCCGGAGGGCTCGATTGATGATATCTCCTCTACCACGAAATCATCGATTCTTGCCCTGATCCTGCCCCCTACACCGGGAAGGTCATCGGTTATGTATGGCAATGATAGGTTGAACTCGGGAACCATTCATTGTCCATACTCCCCCTTGCTTTTGAAGAATTGGGAAGGCAGCAGCTTGAACAAGCTCGGTGAGGGGTCTATTCTTCCCCTTATTTCAGCACTTTCTCCAGCAGCCTTTCCGCGCGGTCAGTGTTGAATACGGCGCACTCGCAGCATTTTCCCATTATCTTGGCCGCCTTTTTAGGGGTCATCCTACGCATCCTGACGTACTCCATCATCTTACGGATTAGGTTGAACGAGACCATGCCGTGGCCGCAGAGGGTGGTTATCTCCAACACATCCCTCTCTGGCAGCCTGTCCTTTGCACCCCAGAACCCTAGGGACTGCTCAAGGCTGTGTCTCTGAATCCCGCTTTTACCGCAGCATTCATGGACGCCCTCAAGGAGCCCGCTAATGTTGATGGAGATGCCCAGATCCGCCTCGACGAGCTCGCTTACCACCTTCTGGAGTGTGTCGACGTCCGTGAACACCGCGGCGGACGTGGAGCCGTCCTTGAGCTGGGTTACAAGGCCATTGAAATTGACGTCGTCCTGGAGGACGGAGCCGAGCTTACTGCTGCCGATGTTGATGGGATTGTACTTGTTGCAGATCCTGAGGAACTCGTGGATCTTGGGAGCCGATCCGGGCTTGATATCCTTGGCTACGGATGTGAAGATGACGTAATCTCCCTTGAGGTCCTCGACTGCACCCTTCCGGTGTAACGTGTTTGTCATTGCCTTGGCTCCTGGAACAAGGGTCTACCAAGCCCTAGGTTCGTTTTCCCGTTTGGAGAAAGGGAGTATCCCGCCTCCTCCACCCATTTCTGGTGGGGGACAGAGCCATCGGGGTTGCACCTTGATGCGATGCCTACGGCGAAAACCGTGTCGATCTCCTCCTGAACTGACTCAAGTGTCCTCAGGTAATCGGGAATCCTTTCCAGCGTCGTCTTGACCTCGATGATGGCTGATAGAACCTTCTCGTCTAGGACCTCCTCCTTGATCTTTCCCGTCCTCGGGTCCTCCATGAGCTGGGTCACTGGGTTGTTTGCCTCGAAGTGGGGGTCCAGATGTATCAGAGAGGTGGCGATCTTTTCCACGTCCCTGAAACTGGCGCCCGTGCCGGGTCTGCCTAGCTCGATTACTATGCCTGCTTCACCGGTTTGCAGCCTTCCAGTGACGTCGTTTGTCTTTATTTCCTCGGTTCCCCTGCCGCCTACGCCGGTCCCCGCGTGGACTACCGTGGGGTCACTGAACGCGGCTCGTAGGCTTCTAGGGTACTCAAGCTCGGGCGGGATCAGGGCGTTTGTTGGGCAGACATCGACCTCTGCCATGAATTGTAGGTTGAATGCTGAGAGGATGCTCCTTATTCCACGGACTATCGTGGGAGCGAATCCCTCGTCCCTGAGCACTCTGTGGCACGTGGAGCACTCCACGCACTCGTCCTGGTTGACAACGGATTTACCGTCCACGTCAAGGCTGATCGCCCCCATGGGGCAGATGGCGTGGCAGTTGCCGCAGCCGACGCACCTGTTCTTGTCTATGTCCAAGAGGGTTTACTCCCCGTTTGTCTGGCTCGTTTCCCGTGAGAATTCATGGCTGAATTATGTGTGATTTGGGGATAAAACTATGGTTTGGTTGAGTTGGGTTAAACGACCTTACCGAGGATTAGTAGAGAATTGTAGTGAACAAACGATTATTTTCATCGTCTATTCATGATCTTTCGCGTAATCGTAGAGTGCCTTTATGTACTTGTCCTTTGATTCCCTTGGCAGCCAGCTTCCCTCAAAGGCGTTCCTCATGAATCTCACTAGATCCTCCTTGGTGTAGCCACTCCCCTCTACTGTCCCTATCAGGGTCTGGTTCATGTAGCCCGAGTTGAACTCCGCAGGGTCATCGCTGTTCAGCGTCACCTTTAGCCCCAGATCGTACATCTTCCTGATCCTCTCAAGGTCGCGTGGCCCAGGGTACGGGCTCCTCCACGTGGGGCAGGCCGTCAGCGTGATATTTCTACTGATTAGCTCCTCAACTAGCTTAGGGTCTTCGATACAGTTGACTCCGTGGTCTAACCTGTCTGTCTTGAGTAGGTCGATGCACTCCCATATGAGCTTGGTGGAGTCCTCCTGATCGACGTCGCAGTGAGATGTGACCCTGTAACCCTGCTCCCGCGCCTTCGCGTAGACCTCAATG
>JAUWLH010000171.1 GCA_030613835.1 Candidatus Bathyarchaeota archaeon
TGTAAAACACAGAATAATAGTGTTTAGAAAAAAAACCCGGCGCGTAACTTTTATCTCGCGGTCCCTGATTGTGTTTATATGGGTTTTCTTGGCACCTCCGCACCTCTTCAATCGGATCTGAGCCTCATAGTCCAGGTGCTCACCCTTGCAGTCTTGATGTACGGCGTCACGAAGGCCAAGAAAAAAGAGTACATAAGGCACGCCTACTTGATGCTGGGGAGCCTGACACTGACCCTGTGGAACGCCTTCATAGTCATGGTCCCCAAGGCACGGAGCCTAGTAAGGGTGTACAGACCGTATGGGCTCAGCCTCTTGGTTAGGATACACTTGACTTTTGGCGTCATAGTGCTCTTGCTGGGTTTCTACCTGATGTGGGTGTGGAGGCTTGAGGAGCCTGGTCCTTGCTTCAAGCAGAGCGGGAAGATGAGGATACTAGTGGGTCTGTGGATGCTTGAGGCCCTGGGCGGGTTCGTAATCTATTACCTGCTCTACGTGTGATACCCGATAATTATATCTGCGGTTCACCCTAATTATAACCATGTCAACTCATTTTGTTCCCGAGATCGCGGGTGGAGTCCACTACGTCGGGGTCAGGGACCCAGATAGAAGGATGTTCGACGCCTTGGTACCCCTGCCACAGGGCACCACCTATAACTCGTACCTAGTAAAAGGAGAGGAAAAGACAGCCCTCATTGACACCGTCAACCCGGGCTTTGAGGCCGAGTTTGATGAGCGTATCAGCGAGGTCTCCAGCGTGGATGATATTGATTACGTGATCATGAACCACGCGGAGCCGGACCACGCAACTGCCATTTCATATGTCTTGGGTAAAAACTCGAAGGCGAAGCTTCTGGTAACCAAGCGAGGAGCCGACGCTGCAAAGCTCTACTTCGGCATCCCAGAGGACAGGATTAGGGTTATCACGGATGAGGAAACAGTTGACCTCGGGGGAAAGACCCTAAGGTTCATTGTGGCACCGATGCTCCACTGGCCGGAGACCATGTTCACGTACCTAGAGGAGGACGGAGTTCTGTTCTCGTGCGACTTCTTTGGGCTGCACACCGCGTACGGCTTCTACGATGATCAGATACCTGATATGATCCAGTATGCCCAGAGGTACTTTGGCGAGATAATGATGCCGTACAAGTCTATGGGTAAGAGGGCCCTTGACAAGATAAGAGATCTTGACATCAAGGTGATAGCCCCCAGCCACGGCCCCATACACAGGAACCCAGAGAGGATTAGAGGGGTCTACGAGAAGTGGACAGCTGGCGAGACAATAGACAAGGTCATCGTCGTCTACGCGACCATGTGGGGGAGCACGGAGAAGATGGTCAAACAGCTGGCAGCGGTGCTTGAGGGGCGGGGCATCGATGTGCCATTGTACAACCTTGAACACGCGGATATAGGGGAGATCGCCAAGGATCTGGTGGACGCCAGGGGGATCGTGCTAGGTACCCCGACAGTCGTGGGCAGGATGCACCCGCTTGCCGTTTACGCGGCTCATCTTGTGAGCATACTTAGGCCACCTGCCAAGTATGGCGTCGTTCTTACATCCTACGGATGGGGGAAAGGGGCATTGTCTCATGCATCGGATATGCTGGGACCCACCGGACTTGAGGTTGTTGGGGCCTTAGAAGTCAACGGTCCCCCAAGCCAGGACGACTACTCGGAGATTAGGGCTATCTCCCAAATCCTCGCAGACAAGGTTCTCTCAGGAAAATAGTCCCCAATTATCCATAATTTTATCCTCAGTTCAAGGTACAGTGTACTTGGTGTTCTAGATGGCTAAAGATCATGGTTTCAGTCTTCACAAGGATGAGGTCGTTGCGAGCAGGGGTGTTATCTCCACCAACCATCCTTTGGCCAGCGCGGCCGGGATCGAGGCTTACAGTCATGGTGGTAACGCGTTTGACGCCGCGGTCGCAGCTCTATTCGCGTTGACGGTTGTGGAGCCCATGATGGTTAGCGTTTTCGGGGCCGGCTTCTTCGTGGTCAGGAACGGGAAGACCAGTAGGGTCGAGACCATCGATAACTACGCTGTGGCGCCCTTCGCTGCAACAGATGATATGTACGAGATGGTGAAGGAGAGGAAGCCTGGGCAGAATATCTTCGAGACAGTGGGTAGGATGAACCAGGATGGGCCGCTTGCCGTTGCTACGCCTGGCACGTTGAAGGCGTGGGAGCACATCGTCGAGAAGTACGGTGAACTAGATCTCGCAACCATTGTTTCGCCGGCGATCAAGCTTGCCCGAAGCGGGTACAGATCTAGCGCATACATGAGGCACATCTTAGATATCCGCAAAGAGTGCATGGTGAATTACCCGGAGACGGCTAAGACGTTCATGCCAAATGGAAAGCCGTTGCCTCCTGGTAGCAAGATAGTGATGCCTGAGTACGCCGAGACCCTTGAGAAGATAGCCTCAGGTGGCTCTGATGTTCTCTACAATGGGGAGGTGGGCAGAGCTATCGTTGATTACCTTGAGGGTACCGGTGGCCTCATCACCATGAAGGATCTGAAGGAGTACAGGCTCATCGACAGGGAGCCTGTTAGAGGCGTGTACAGGGAGGATTACGAGGTCTACTCGATGGCACCTGGAAGTAGTGGAGGGGCACATATTATTCAGATTCTGAACATATTGGAATCCTTTGATATGGGGTCCATGGGATTCGGGTCAGTGGAGTACCTTCACCTTATGTCCGAGTCATTGAAGATCGCGTTTGCTGACCGCCAGCGGTTTATGGGGGACCCCTCTGTAATAGATATCCCCCTTGAGGGTTTGATCTCAAAAGAATACGCCAAGAAGAGGACCAAGGAGATAGGGGACAGGGCCAGCATGGCAGAGCCAGGTGACCCAACCGCTTACATGCACAATAGTAGGAACACGACTCATGTCTCGGCCATGGACAAAGAGGGAAACATGGTGGCTGCGACCCAGACATTGAACAACGCGTTCGGATCGCTTGTGACGGTGCCAGATTTGGGCGTACGTTTGAATAACTGTATGGCCCTGTTCGACCCGAGGCCTGGCAGGGCTAACTCGGTGGCGGGAGGCAAGAGGATGCTGAGCTCCATGAGCCCGTCGGTTATCCTGAGGAATGGGGAGCCATACCTTTGCATTGGGACACCGGGAGGTCTCCAGATATTCCCCAGCGTTGTCCAGACCATCGTTAACGTGATCGACTTCAAGATGGGAATACAGGAGGCGGTAGAGGCCCCTCGTTTATGGACTATGGGGATCAAGGGGACTCCTGGTGAGAAACTGCTGTTAGAGTCAGGATTCAGCGGGGAAGCCGTAAATGGTCTGATCGGGAGAGGCCATGATGTGTTGATGATGAACAGGATCGCAGGTGGCATGAACGGGGTGTTGAGGGACCCAGAGACGGGGCTTCTTCACGGTGGCGCGTGCTGGAGAGCCGACGGTGCCGCCATGGGGGTCTCGGGTGGACTCACAAAGGAGGAACTCCTTGAGCCAAATCCACTGTATTAACTAAATCAACACCGTTGAGCATAGAGGAAGACGTCTTCAATCTAGGGGGGATTGTATAATCCGAAAAAAGGATCTAGTCTTTGAGCCTGTTCTTTAACGCCTCCACCTCTTCTAAGCTCCTGTGCTCTGGCCAGTCATTAGAGGCTAGGATTCTCATGGTGGATATGGCCCCGATAGCCACGTCGTCCTGTAGACTCTTGAGGCTGATCTTGTCAACGGTGTCGTACACTGTGTGGCGGACGGTCTTGAGCAGAGGTAGCCTGCCCGGTTCCCTGTAGTCATTAATGCTGCCTGTAGGGATACCTAAGCCATGGAAGGCCCTGCTGTCTCCCGGTCCCATTCGCTGGCTGTAAGGCATGGAGAGGTCTAGGTCCGCTCTGAGCCGGTGATAGAAGGGCTCAAGTTGGGGCCAGTAATCGGATGTCACCATCTGCGGCTCATGTCCACCGTTACAGTCCAGTTGGTACGTGAACCGCATATCCCTCATCCCGTCGGCGTGTCGTTTTGCGTAGTCGATGCTGCCAAAGAATCCGAACTCCTCGGCAGAGAAGCATACAACCCTGACGCTTCCTTTGAGTTTAACATCACTTAGGAGTCTGCCCATCTC
>JAUWLH010000162.1 GCA_030613835.1 Candidatus Bathyarchaeota archaeon
GCAAAGGAGATAGTTGAGAAACTTCCTGAGAGCGTTCAAAACAACATCCCGGGATCCCCGTGAGAGTCGGTTATTGTTGCTTTTATGGTTGTTTTCATCCTCTTAACGAGGAAAAACTAGCCCCAAAGCGCATCAAATATAATCCGCCCATCCCATTCAAGGAAGACCAATTTGATCAGCAAGGCAGGGATACCCGTAATCGACGCTCACGCCCATTACTTCACCGCTGACACCATGAAGAACTGGCTCACAAGGGGCAGAACCGTGAAGAGTTTCACGTCTCGAACTGCATCACGCACTGACATGACCAGCATCGAGCTTCCGGACGAGACCTGGGACACAGCTAAAAAATGGGTTGATGAGCTTGATAAGTATGGAATCGAGACCATGGGAGTCATGGTAGGGGTCGAGGCATACGACGAGTTCCTTGAGACCATGAAACGGTTCCCGGGACGGTTCATAGGGTACGCTAACATAAGTCCATCCCAGCCCGATGCAGCGGATAGGGTGAAACAGGCAGCCAAAGATGGTTTTAAGGGTATTAAGTTGTACCCGTCCAGCTGGAAGGACCTCAAGGTATACGACGAGCAGTGCTACTCGGTCTACGATGCCTGCCTAGCCAATGATATGCTGGTCTTTCTCCACTTCGGCATCACCATCGGGGGCCAGGCTGACCTGCGTAACGGGAACCCCATCGACATCCAGGTCCCAAGTCGGGATTACCCCGACCTCAACTTCATTATAGCACACTTTGGTGCAGGCTGGTTCAGGGAAGTGCTCATGATGCAGTACCAGACCGACAACGTGTACGCCGACAGCAGCGGCAGCAACAGTTGGATGAAGTACCTACCCTACGATATAGACCTCAAGCAGATCTTCAGAAAGATGATTACCACGGGTGGAAGCCACAAGGTCCTCTTCGGGACGGACAGCACCTTTTTCCCCAGGGGCTGGAGGATCAACATCCTTGAGGTCCAAGTACAGGCGTGCAACGAGCTCAAGGTCGACGGGATCATCACCAACGAGGACCTCTACAAGATTTTCTACGGGAACATCAAAGAGTTGGCACACCTCTAAAACATAATAAACACCCGTGACGCACCCATGTCTCATGGATGACATTGAGCGTAGATCGATTCTTAAGGTCCTCTATGTCACTATATTCCTTACGGCAACCGGGCTTGGAACAACAACCTTCCTCTTACCCGTCTACGCCCAGACCCTGGGCGCCAGTTACATGGATCTTGGTCTGATAGGCGCCGTTGGCAACGTGGTGTACACGGCCCTCACCCTCATCTGCGGCTATATGCTGGACAAGTACGAGAAGGTTAGCCTCTACCTTGTCTTCACGGGCATAGGGATGGTCACCATGGCGTTGTTCGCCTTCGTCTCAAGCATCCCCCAAATAATGGTTATCAGGGCACTCCTTGGATTAGCGTCGGCCACATTCTGGGTCGCAGCAAGCACGTTGACGGCGCAGATATCACCCAGGGAGGAGATGACACAGTCTCTCGGCAGGTACAACCTGTCCTGGATCGCGGGTTTCACGGTCGGACCCTATCTTGGGGGACTTGTATCTAGTGCCTACGGCTACGAGGTTTTCTTTTTTAGCCAAGCGGCACTCATCGCGGTTAGCCTTGTACTAGTTCAAACCAAGATGCGGGGCAGGATTGAGCTGGTGAACGTTTCGAGGCATGAGAGAGCCACCCTAGGTGAGCTGCGGCCTCTAACCCTTGCCTACATCACATTGATCCCGTTCACACTGGTCCTCGGCATTTACATGGCCATAATCCCGGGGCACATGAAGGTGATGGGTCTCACGGCCGCAATCATCGGTCTGCTCCTGACAGTTACAAACGGAGTCAGGGGACTCGTATTCCTCAATATCCAGCGGCTCGTCAGGTGGGGGCCGTGGAAGTCCATGTTCACTGCTTCCCTTTTCATGGCGGCGTCCATGTTCCTCGTCCGATCCAGTGGAGACGCTGTAACCTTCGGGGTACCACTGATCTTCTACGGGGTAGGTTCAGGTATCATGACTCCCGTCGCCCTTGATTTTATCAGCAAACGAACCCCAGAGAGGCTTCGTGGAACGGCTATGGGAGTGCATGAGGCCATCTACGGGATTGGCATGTGCCTTGGACCGTTGATAGGGGGAGCTATAGCTGACAGCTACTCGGC
The DNA here is from genome assembly GCA_030613835.1 of Candidatus Bathyarchaeota archaeon. Lineage (GTDB taxonomy): Archaea > Thermoproteota > Bathyarchaeia > TCS64 > TCS64 > RBG-16-57-9. The sequence continues at coordinate 2,179 of JAUWLH010000162.1, forward strand.
GTACATGCTCTACACAATCCTCGTGGGTGTGGCGCTTCTGATCATGCCTTTCGCATACCTCATGACCCGTGAGCCTAATCCTTAAACCTGAACCCAGCATCAGGTTCACTGTGCCGAGGAAGAGGAGAAGAAGGGGCTACCCGGTTGCAGTTCTGGTGGGGCTTGAGAACAAGCGCGCGATATTCTGGAACATTTTCAGCAACACGATTAAGGCCGGCGCGGTAAAGACATGGGTGGACAACGAGTACAACTTCTTCGAGGACATAGTTGACGAGCTTAGACCGTACATCAAACAGGGAATCAAGACCGTTATACTTGCCTCGGAGGCCAAGAAGAAGTACGAGGGATTTATAGGCCATATTGAGAAGCATCAGAGCTGGATGCTCAAAGGTTACGAGCTTAACAGGGTCTCCTTCCAGTACATTGGGGGCTCGGGGAGGGACGTTGACGCAGTAACGGAGCTAGTCAACGCCTCGGGGTTCAGTAACAAGATGAGGCAGGCAAGGGAGGGAGACATAAAGCTTGTCATAAGCGTCCTTGAGAAGCGGCTGTCATCCAGAGAGGGTATAGAAACGTTGATGTTCTCGCTGAATGAGGTAGAGGAAGCGGTTTATGGTGGAAGGAAGGTCGAGTACATCATAACCTCCCAGAGGTTTCAGGAGAGGCATCGACGCAGGATACAGCGGTTGTTCCAGGTAGCCGAGAACAAGGGGATCAAGACTAGGGTGTTGCCACCTGACTCCCCGTACATTGAACGTGTCGGCCAGTTTGGGGGACTAGTATGCCTACTGAGAATAGCATAAACCGATTAACTATTATTGCCCCATGGAGCAGGCCGAGCAGATGTACACGGCTCTCAAACAGCAGATGAGAGTAACCGAGTTCACCAGATTCCCAAATGAAGGTCATTGGTTATCAAGGGATGGAAATCCATCTCACAGAGTGGAAGGGTGTATTATATAGTTCGATTGTTTGACCGTCACCTATAGTAAAATCCCTTTTTTTACCCTCTTTAATGGTAAAACGAGAGTTTTTCATAGAAAAGCTGACAACAATTTATCATCAACCCATGAAAATATTCCTTACCTATCCTCACAAGTTGAGGGCTATTCCATATTAAAAAAAGTAATGAAATATGTTATTTATATATAATGAGAATATCAAGGTAAAAATGAAGTGGCTGGAAAAATAAGGAACTCTCACCCAATGAAAACGTTTTAAAGAAGAAAAAAGGTTGAGGCCCCAAAATCATGAATCGGCGATGAATTTCTGGACTTCCTCAAGGAAGATACTTGGCTTGTAGGTATCGATCATTGTGATTCCAAGCTTCCTCATCTCCGCGATACTCTTCTGAGTGTAGGGTCTGAAAATGCTCTTGTGAGCCAGCGGTGAGACGCAGGCGCATACACGGACCCCCATATCAGTCATCCTCTGAAGAATCTTGTAGTTCTCTTTACTCTCCTCTGTTTCCTCACCTGGCTGGGTAAGCACGAAATCGCTGAATATGAAGACCATTCTGTCCCCCCTTTCGCTTATATCGGTAATCTGATCATATCCCCACTCTAGACTCTTTCCCGGAAGAGTTCCGCCCCAGGTCATGGATGTAAAGCCGTGGCTGTAACGCTTCTCCATCTCTGTGGTAGTCAGGAACATCATGGACACAAGGTCCTCCAATATCGGGTTCACGTTGACCTCGTCGTAAAAATCCTTCACGATGTGGGTATTGGACTCATAGAAGCAAAGACCATATTTTTCCCTCTTGAGGCCCCAGAGCAGCGGCACCATACTCATGATGCTATAGCTGATGCTATTGATCCCCTCTAGGTCGTAAAACATGGTGTTGCTAATATCCAGAATGAACACAATGTGGCGCTTCTGCTTCTGGCGTTGCCTCATCAGAAAATCGTCCCACCTTATATCCTCGATAGCCCTACCTAGGTCCAAGATATTTTCGAGACTCCGCTCCTCATCAATGAGGTCTGTGTCCTCTCCAGGCTGGTAAGGGACTAGGTTCCTACTCTTATTGAAATCTTCCTTCCT
>JAUWLH010000003.1 GCA_030613835.1 Candidatus Bathyarchaeota archaeon
CCACTACACTCAATGGCAATGTCTACCTCAAGTTCCTTCCACGGGAGCTTCTCCGGGTCAGACTCGTAGAGAACCGTGATCTCCCTGCCATCAACGATGATACTCTCCTTGCCGGCCTCGACACTGAAGGGAGCCTTCCCGTGTACGCTATCGTACTTCAGCAGGTGCGCCAGCACATCTGGTTTACCCCTGTTAATAGCCACAAACTCAAGACCTGAGCTGTTCTCGAAGGCTGACCTCAGGGCCAAACGACCCATGCGGCCAAATCCATTAATCGCAACGCGTATACCCAACTGAATAGCCTCTCCTATCTGCATAGTATCAGCCACTTAAAGGAATCCCTCTTCGGGAACCTTTTTATGAGTGAATCACCGTAAGCCACCTGCGTCATCAGACGCAGATCATATGATCACCTTCACTAGTAGGGGAAACCCCGTTGCATGCGGTTCTCCTGCGCTTTCACGAAACGGAAACACCAAGGGTTTGAGGAATCACACCCAGGCAGGCCCAATCGTTCTAGGGGTCCCTGCGGTAAGGGTGACATAGCATTAAGAGATGATCACAGGTGAAAGACACAGAAAAATTTGCAGGCGCGAAGTACGTAATAAAAGCAAACTTCACCGTTGACGGCGTAGTCGAGAAACACGACGTGATCGGGGCTATTTTCGGCCAGACTGAGGGGCTTTTCCCTAAGGAGTTCGAGCTCCGTGAGCTTCAGAAATCTGGAAAGATCGGGCGCATCGATATCAAGCTGAAATCCGCGAAAGACAGGACCTCGGGCGTTATAGAGTCCCCGAGTAGCCTTGACCGAGCCGAGACGGCTCTCATTGCGGCGGCGATTGAGACAGTTGACAGAGTCGGCCCATGTGATGCAACCATCAAAATAGAGAGCATCACCGATGTACGTAGCGAGAAGCGGGCAGCCATCGTAGCCAGAGCCAAGGAACTCATGAGAAACTGGGTTGTAAAGGACGGCCACGAGATCGAGCAACTACTGGGCGAGGTCCAGAGGGTTGACAAGAAGATCAAGGCGGTCAAGTACGGCAGGGAACGGCTATCAGCATCACCCGACATCAGCAGGTCCAAGGAGATTATCGTTGTCGAGGGCAGGGCTGACGTAAACAACCTCATACGGAGCGGCATCCAGGGCGTCATCGCCATGGAAGGCGTCAAAGTACCCAACACAATAAAGAACCTGGCCAAGAGGAAGACCGTAACGGCGTTCCTTGACGGCGACAGGGGTGGAGACCTCATCCTGCAGGAGCTACTGCAGGTGGCACCACCGGCTTACGTCGCGCGGGCCCCATGGGGCAAGGAAGTCGAGGAGCTAACCACTGACGAGATCAAGACAGCTTTAAACAACAGGCACCCACCAGGCGAAAAGCCATCAGAAGATGCGCCAAAGCCCGCAAGGGAGCCGAGGGCCCCCAGAGCGCGCAGGGAGCCGGAGCGACCTAAGGAGCCAAGCCCACTTCTACCCATTGTAGAGGACCTCAAGGGAACACTAGAGGCCATTCTACTGAACGGAGAAGGTGAGCAGACCGGAAGGATGCCCGTTTATGAGCTGGTGGAGAAACTAAAGGAGTCCGAGGGAATCCAGACAGTTGTCTTCGACGGCATCGTAACCGGCAGGCTGATCGACACGGCTCGCGAGAAGAACGTCGAGACCATCGTCGGTGAAAGAGTCGCAGAAGGCGTCAGGGTCCCAAGAGGGATCAAGGTACGCAGTTTCCGCGATCTCAACTAACCCTTTTTTTATCTATTTCTTAATCTACGGCGTAACGCAGGTTTACTTCTAACTAGTTCTTGGAACACGGAACTGAATGACTCGTCTGGTTCCAGGTCCCGTTTGATGAACACGCCCGTGCGTCCAACCTTTTCTCTTCGCTTGAGTGCCCGTACCCTCTCGTTTACGATCCTGATGTCCACACCTAGTTTCCTTGCAACTATTCCCTCGATCCCTTGGACGAGAGTCTCATTGTGACCCGTACTCGTGGGCTCGATGAGAAACAATCCCTTGTTGACGCCAGGTACTCTCACATTATTTTCGAGGTCCGTAAAGCTCGCCTGCCCCGCGAACCTGGTGAACTCGGCCTCGTTGGATCGCATATCCACAAGTGGAAAACTATAGCCGTGTAAATCATCGATTATGATGTAGCCCTTGGCGACGTAGCTGGGTGTTGCCTGAATTATCTGCCGCTCCCTATACCTGATCCCCGAGGACTCAAGGACGGCCTCTATCATCGTGGGGGATGGTGGTGTGGGTACGAATACATCGATATCGCTGCCCTCTGAGGTATCTCCCCGTGCTATGCTTCCATACACGGTGCAGTGGATATGGGAATCATGGAGTGGGCGCATTATGGAGATGGCTCTGGCTCTCTGCTCACCGAGCATTTCCCAGTGCCCCTCTGAATAAACTACCTCGGATGCCACGGTTCTCATCATCTGCTGCGGTCTCCTTATATTTTGAGGTTCCCAACTAGAGTGAGCCGATGTCAGAGCAAACAAACACGCTGGGCTTTATCCTCGTAGTCTGGACAATATTCTATTTCGTCGCCAAGCGGATGAAGCTTGAAGAGAAGGGCTGGGAGATCGCACCTTACTATGCCCTGTACAAATCCACACGTCTCAATGATATCATCAAGAGGCTGGGCAGTTGGAGACCCGGGTTTTGGAAGGTGTTAGGCAACATAGGCGTGGCTTCAAGTGTTGGTCAAGCGCTATTCATCACTTACATCCTCGGGAAAAACATCTGGAGTTTCATATTCGTGCCCGAGCAGGCGAGTCCCGTCCAGCCCCTGATACCTGGAGTAACTATCAGCGTGAACAGTATGCCCTGGTTCCTGTTGGCCGCTGGGATCATTATCCTGTCCCATGAGCTGGGTCATGGCATCATGTGCGTCGTGGAGAACGTGAAGGTTAAATCCTCGGCTGTGATGCTCGCAGTAATCACTTTCGGGGGGGCCGTCGAGCCCGACGAGGAGGATATCAAGAACGCCTCAGTCATGTCAAAGATGAGGATATACGCGATAGGCAGCATCATCAACCTTGTAACCGGCATCCTGACGATCCCTATTTTCATATTCGCTTTCGGATACCTGCCCATCCAGCTACGGATCTTCTTTAACTGGCTTTACTTTGTGGCCATCAACCTGGCCATGATGAACATGCTTCCCATCGGCCCCCTTGACGGCGGTCAGATGTGGAGAACATACACCGAGGGCAGGAAGAACGGTAAGACCCTACAGTTAATCGGGACCTATGGTTACATCGGCCTAATCCTGATGAACCTCCTCCTGAGCTTCATAAAGTTCGGGTTCGTCCAGATATAATCTGGGCTAAACGCATAATCTTTAAACCGAACACCTCCGAGAGATAGGTGCAGCGGTAGGTAGGATCGGGGGGCTAACCCTACCCCACACCTCAAACGGGATATATGGAGGGATCAGTAACCTGCAAAGGAATCGGAAGCGCTCGGCGAAAGACACACCGCTCTTCGTCGATGTCCTGCCCGGCGGGGTCGGCGGTTCACCTGTGTACGGTCGTAGGGCCGCAACTGGGTATTAAAGGGGCGAACCTGGCCAGGCCCGGGAGGGAGCAACCTAAGTCCTAACGTTGGACGCTCGACGGATCTCGGGACGGAGAAGGGTAATGTGACCCTGCGCCCTGTTAATCCGTGAACGGAGCGGGGGCTACCGCTGCACTTGTACTAGTCTTCCCGATTCTAGGCTGAGGTGGTGATGGAACTCATCCCTCAGGGCCTCGATGTGGCTGATGACTATAATCTGCTGGAAGTGCTTGCTGAGCTCCTCCCTCAGGAGGAGCATGAAGCCCTCCCTCCTCTGGGCATCGAACCCGCTGAGGGGCTCGTCCAGAAATATGAAGCCAGGTCGAGCACCTCGCGCGTTGGGTATTGTGCTTATGGCGAAGGCGAGGCGCAAGGCGAGGCTGAACTGATCCTGGGTGGCCCCGCTGAAGACCCCCTTTCCCCTCCAGTTCTTTGCCTCCCTGTCATAGACCTCAATGACGTACCTCTCCTCGTCTATCCTGGCCATGCTGTACCTGTTATCAGTGAGGGTAGGCAGGAACTGCATCATGTTCTTTTCCACGTTCTGCTTGATTCCACCTATTATCCCGTCCCTGGTGGTGTCCAGCAATATGACAGCCCTTCTCATTGCCTCAAGCCTGAATATCTCTCCCTCGGCCTCCTCAACCAGCACCGGGTACTCCTCCTGTAACTTGGATGTCTTCTCCATCCTCTCGGTGGATTCGGTGACTGTTTGTTTCTTCTCCTTTTCCTCGGTCTCAAGACTCGCGGCCTTCTTGAGGTGATCCTCCTTTTGAGCCTGTTTACCTATCTCGTCATCTATCTCCAGGTCGTGCTCATCCCTGAGCCCGTCGAGCTGCACGGTGAACGCCTCCATTTGTAGTGATAACTCCTGAATCTCACCGTCAACAGACTTGATTGAAGCCTCCAGCTCCGGCTTCCTCTTCAGGTTCTCTTCTACCTGGGTCCTGGTGGACGTTAGCTCGGTTAGTCTCCTGTCTGCGCCGGAGTGTGCGTTCCTGATTGCCTCCTGCTGATCTATGGTTACCCCTGTGGCTGATTCTTTTGCAGCTATTTTTTTCTGGGTCTCATCGACCTGTTTCTGGATTGAGACAGTCTCATCCCTGATTCGGGCATGGGCTTCGGTGTACTGATCGATTTTCTCGGCCATCCCTCTGAGGTTTAGCTTCTCGGCCTCAAGCAGGGTCAGCCGCCGAAGGTCTTCCTGTACCGTTGAACGAATTATTTCAACGGAGCCCGTGTCGTTTAGATCGAATAACTCAGAGTATGTCCTCGGTGAATGGGGGAAGTCATTGAGGGTTTTCGTGATCTCTGTTTCCGCTTTAGCGATTTCCTCCCTGTTTTCCTCGATTCTCCGCTGGAGATCAACTATGGTGCCCCTGTACTCGTTGATCCGTGCGATATCGCCGATAATACTCTCTCTCTGGGCTCTGAGCTCCTTTCTCTCTCCATCCAGCTCCTCTGAGCTGCTCTTTTGATAGAGATAGACCCCGACGACGAAGAGGATCACGCCTAATATGGCAAAAATGACGCTGATATTGTAAGCGACCAAGCCAGCGACACCGAGACCAAGCGCGCCCACGGACATCGTTCTCTTCTGCTGCGCCAACTTTAGCTCCTCTTCAATACGGTCTTCCTCATCGACAAGCCGTTTTACACTGGACTCCGACTCGGATAACTGTGCCAGTCGCTCATGGGTCTCCTCTGATTCTGACTGGACCCTAGCTTCAGCGGATTTCGCCTCAGTGACCGTCCTGACAATGTCCGCTAAGGCAGAGACGGTATTCTCGGCTGCCCTCGCTGGCGCGTACTCCTCTATCCCAGCAGAGACTTCGATGAGCTTTTCCGCGGCTTCCTGTGCCTCTGACTGTTCCTTGACTGAGTCCTCTAGTCTTATCATGGACAGCTGGAGACTTGACCTGGACTCGTTGAACCCCTTGTCAAGGATAATGAGTTCATCAAGGGCTGCGAGCCTGTCACTCTCGGACCTTTGGAGTTTCTCGGCCTCCTGTATCTGTTGGTCTAACTTCTTGAGGGTCTCCTGTGCCTTTTTTGTCTCGTTGAGGGATGCGTCGATGATCCGCTTTTCATCTTGCTTGCCGTTTAGTACCAGTTGCGTGGAGTCGATGCTTGCCTTGATCTTCTTCATCTCGGAGATAGTGGTAAGCTCTTTTGCAAGGGCCTCAAGCGCTGACTTGGTCTCAACTATCTCATTTCCGATGTCAACCAGTCTTTTCTCTGCCAGCTTTTTTCTCTTCTCTGCCTCGGCGTACTCGTCGGATGCCTGCTTTGCCTCCTGTAACCGCAGCTCGGTGCCGCCGTGGGTCTTGTCAAGATCAGACCTGTCCTTCCGGATAGCATCCCTGGCGTCTATGAACTCCTCTAGGTTTAGGAGGCTTGACATGGCCTTGATCCTGTCCTGTTTATTGGATGCCTCCAGCTTCCCTAGCTCCTTCTGCTCCACCAGGCAACTGTTGAGCAGGGCATCACTATCTATACCGTGCAGTATCTCCAGGATGTGGCTGTTGACTGCGGTAGCCCCCCTGGTGACCCTTGAGAGTGAGCCGTTACCGTCGCGTTTGTTCAGGATGTGGACATTTGATCCCTTTCTCTTGATCTCCCTCCTGACCTGGTACTCGGCGTCATCGATGGAGAACTCAAACTCTATCACTGCAGATGGTTTCCCATAGCAGATGAGGTCCTCCTTTCCAGCCCGTTTGGTCGGGCGAAGCGCGAAGCCATAGAGGGCGTAGTGGATTGCCTCTAGGATAGTAGATTTTCCGCTTTCGTTCCTTCCATGGATCAGCATTCGTCCGTCCGGGAATACTATCTTGTCCTGCAGATCTAGGCGCTTGAACCCACTTGCCTTGAGGGATATGAGCTTGAACATTACCCGTCCTTCTCCTTCAGGTAGTAGTTGAGTGCATAGTCCATGGCCTGCTGCCAGATCTTCTGCTCGTCTCCTTGACTCTTGGAGATGGCCTCCATGGCTGTTCCCTCAAGGCGTTTCCTCGGATTCAGGCCCTCGCTGGGGGTGAATTCAAAGCCCTCCCCCGTTGGCTGGATGGTATCAACGCACTCGAAGTAAAAGTTCAGGGAGGCCCCCAGTGTGTAAATTGATGTGAAATCAACCTCTGTGTATAGCTGAAATGGGATGCTTCCCTCTAGTACCAGCTGGAAGAGGCCGTCCTCGTGGGAGTTCTCCTCTATTACGCTACTTATGGAGCCGTTGATGTCCCCGTGGTCCATGTGGCTTGTATGCAGCTTGACCTGTTTCATGGGCTGGGACTCTGTGGAGATATATTTGATGTCCAGTTCGTTGCCGTAGTTAACTACTATGAAGCCGGTCTCTTTGTCCCACTCCCCGAAGTTGTACCTCTCGGTGCCACCGGGGTATAGGATGTGGCTATCGTTTACCTTTGTCTCATGGTGTTGGTGGATGTGCCCCATTGCGTACAGCTGGATATCTCCGTTGACCTCTATGCTTGACAGCTTGATGGATGGCTCCTCCCATATGGGCGGCGCGATGCCCTCGATACTGTAATGGAGGACCGCTATGTTGAGCTCCGCCCCAGCGGGTATCATCTTGTCCTCTAAGGGGTCCTCCCTCGGGTCTAGGTTCCTGTTGTAGCTCATGCCCGCTATGGAGATATCAACCCCGTCAACGGTGAGATTGTACTGTTTGAAGTCACTGTACGAGTCAAACACCTTCGCGAGCCCCGCCTCGGCTAGAACAGCGTGTGGGCTAGCACCGTCCATCTCGCTGGAAGGGGCCTCGTGATTCCCAGCCACGATGAAAACCTCTACCCCTGCGTCACTTAACTCTTTGAACGCCTCGACAACCCTGGCCCTCGGAGGATTCCTTGGGGATAACTGGTCGAACAGGTCTCCGGTGTGGATGTATATATCTACCTCGTTTTCTATGGAGTACTGGATCGTCTGCCACCAAGCTGCCCCTATCCTCGCCCGCCGCTTTGCAAGCCTTGAGCCCAGCTTCTGGTTGTACAAATTTAGGTGACTGTCACCGGTGATTACGATCCTGACCAATTTACCACCTTGACTTGGGTTCCCTTACCTCGACCTTCTCCGGGGCCATCTTCTTTGACCTGTTGTGCTCCTCAAGGGCCCTCTGGAGGGCAGCGTCGAGGTCAATATCGCTTCCACCCTCACCCGTCGTCCTGCCTGATATCTTGACCATGGTGGGTATCTTGGTGAGGTCCCCCACGATCACCGCCTCTCCCTTGTTTAGCCCTGGGAGGTCGTTGAACAGATCCTCGCTCAAACCCTCGCTACTCCGGCGTACCGCGCTCATATCATCTGGGTTCGTAAGCCTCATGATTATCTGGCTGTTGCACTGGCTTAGGACGTTGCTGTTGATCTTGTTTGGCCTCTGGGTTATCACCAGCAGGAATATTCCAAACTTTCTTCCTTCCGCGGCTATCCTCTCAATGATCCCAGAGCTGAAGCCACCCTGGTCGCCCGGTGCGAAGTTGTGGGCCTCTTCTAGGACTACGAACACGGGGAACTGTAGCCCGCCGGTCACGGCCAGCTGCCATACATCCGCCAGTGTTTTCTGGACTATGTACTGGATGACGTTCCTCTGCAGACCCGCTAAATCGATGACGCTCATGTGCTTTGGCTTTGTCAGGTCCTCTAGGGGGATGTCGTTTGTTCCCCACACCTTGTAGTTTGTCAGCCTCCTGATGTAGTTGGAGGCCCTCCCTGCTGACTCCCTCCTCTGTCTGTCGTCGTCGTTTATGGCTATCCAGTTCAGCCTTTCCATGAGCTGTTTCGGCCTGTAGGTGCCCTCCAGGGACTTCAATGCATCCGTGATGATGCCCCTGAGGTGGACCCATTTCTCGTTGATCCCTGCAACCTCGAATATCTCCGTGTCCTGGAGCCTGTTAAACTCGATTGTGTAGGAATCCACGCCCCCGATGTCCTCGTCGGTGTATCTCCTCCCCTTGATCCCGGGGGGTCTGTAGATGACCACGTCCTCGGCTATGCTGCTGGACTGCCCATCCCCCGTCTTTTTCATCATGACGTAGTCACTGTTCGGGTCCAGAACGATTATAGACGCGCCCAGTGGCAGTAGTTTCTCAAGAATCAGGCCTACGAGGTAGCTCTTCCCCGCTCCTGTCTGGGCTATCACGGCTACGTGCCTCCTGAAACCGTTGGGGTCCAGCTGGACGCTGACCTCCTCTCTAGTTATCAGTCCACCTATGTGTATGCCCCTGCCGCAGCTCTTGGTAAAGAAGCGTTCAAGTAGGTCGCTTGGGGCGATGGTTACCTCCTGACCCGGAACGGTGGCGCTCCTTGGCATGATGACCTCTCCCCTGTCATCCATGTACCCTAGGACCTTTGCCTCGCCGAACACCTTGGTGGTCCCACTGTACCGCCCTATGATTTTTTCAAGCTCCTCAAGGCTCAGGGTGTCGCTGAGTATGTCGGACTTGTTGCTGATCCTATTTACCTGGGCGAGTACATCCACGTGTATGAAGCCGTCCCCTTTCCTTTCCTTGACATCCCTGACCAGCAGGTACTCGTGCCTAGGTGGGTAGCTCTCAAGATCGCTTGCGAAGACGAAGTAACCTGTCTCCGCCTGTCCAACTATGTATCCTATCTTCTCATTTATCAAAACGTAAACCTCCTCGAACTCCTGTCATAATCCAGTGTGACCCCCAGCTCGCTTCCTAGCACCGACTTGTACACGGTGTCAACGGCATTCCCGCCCAGCCTGACCTCCCTGTCCACGATATAGAGCAAGGCGTTGTAGACGTCCCTGCCGCCGAAATCGGAGACCAGTTGGCTTACAACGGGCTCAACCATCTCGGGCTCTATGAAATCGAAGGGGTTTACCTCCATGATCTTGCTCGTGATCCCGAGGCAGCTGGCTGGTATATCTATCCTCATGGGCTGGGCGTGTGCTTTGGGTATCATGTGGAACATCACTATGGCGGGGGCCCCTGGGAACTTCCGTATGACCTCTGTCGCCCATTTCTGTCTCTCAGGGTCCTGTATACTGCTGAAGTTGTTCTTCCTGTACTTGCTGGGCTTGGTGATGCTGGTGGCGTTCTTGATGGCGTACGTTCCCAGCATCAGCGGTCTAGTGTAGCCCGTTTCGCCGAGCTTCCACCTGTAAAGTAGCTCTATATCCAGGTACTCGGGAGCCCTAAATCCGTACCCGAGATCCCTTTTCAGCGCCGCTGTCAGGACCCGTGTCTTGCTGAACTTGGAGACCCCCACCAGCATGATGCTCCGCCTCCGGCAGATCAGGTACAGGTCCTGCATCGCCTTGATGAGCTCAAGGGGCAAGTCCCTCCAGTTATCGATGTTTATTTGATTCAAGAGGTGCGTGTACCTGCCGTAGAGGTTGCCATCGATCAGCACTATCGAATCGTCCTGTACTTTGTCCATGTTCTCGATGAATATCTGGATCTCCATGAGGTCCCTCTGGATCCGCTCAAACTCGGCGGTCGCGGAGTAGTCAGTTGACCCCTTGATCATTTCGAATCGGAGCATGGGCTCGCTGAAATTACCTGTTCCCAGCATCAAGGCCCTTGTTATGAAGAACTCTATGCCGTTGTCCATGGACCTTGAGGCACTGCTGCTATCGATGGCGTACTCGTTGGAGTAGGGCGGCTTCGATGTTGGGAGGGGGCACCATTTACGGTCAAGCTCCTTCTCAAGCTCGGACTCCAGCTTCAATGCCCTGTCGTCGAGCCCCAGGAGCTGACTGAACTCCGTACGTTTCCTCCTTATCTCCTCTACGAACTCGCCGATGAACTTCAGTCCTTCCTCACCCTGTAATTAGTTCATTATAACCTGACTATGATTTATGAATTTGTGAATATGGTTAGAGCTGGGGGGTGGCTGAAATTGGCTACCTGCTCGTTCTCGGCTTGTACTTCTTTTCCTTGTACTTGCCCGTCAGCCTTACGTGGGTGCCCTTCCTCGTCGCGGCTGACTCGATGGACTCGTCCATCTTCTTGCACTTGTTGGCCCAGTCGCACTCCTCGCACTCGGGCTCGAAGCCGTACATGCCTATGCACTCGGGCCTTGGTCCTTCTGCCATGGTGAAAAACGGTGGAGGATGATGTAAAAACTTGTCGGATTCTAGGAGTTTCCTGGTTGAGGGGCGGAGGAGGTTCATCCATCTTATCTCCCAAGTAAACGGGGGATTATGGTCACATTGCTTGGGTAATATGGGGAAACGAGGTCAGATTCCGATCAATATTTGATTGAGTTTCATTGACTTTATATCATTCTATTTAAACCATCCATTAACATTTTAATCAAAAAAGTATGTTTGATTCCCTGTAATTTTGCTTTATTAAAGCAATTTCAAGGCTGTTGGTGGAGCATCAGTTATTTCAGTAAAAATAAAACAAAGATGTAAACTTTTGTCTATTTTGCCGGGGTAATTAACATATTTAAGTATAGTAAGGGGTATTTCTTGCTCGCATAAGGTGGTTTTTACAACGAGGGATAAGATGCCTACATGTACAATTTGCGGAGAAGAAGTGGAGACCACTTTCAGCTGTAAGATGTGTGGCGCGGAATATTGCGCCAACTGTGGAGACCCTGACGAGAGTGTATGCACCTACTGCAACGGGGACGGGGAAGAAGAGAGCTTCGAGGACATCTAGTGGCCTCAGCCCGGGTTTTGGCAAGCAATATTAGCTCCTATCTCACTATTTTCGTGTGACTGATTTTTCTAATGTTTTGGATAGCGTGCCACACTACAAGCGGTACATGACCGTTGACGAGTTGCACCAGAGGAGCGCCGATATGGTGAACGAGTACCCTGACCTCGTGGAGCTCATGAACCTGGGAGAGTCCACTAAAGGGGAGACCATCGACTGCTTGAGGATAGGGAAGGGCAAGTACAACGCGTTGATCCACGGGTTCCCTAACTGCGAGGAGCCCTTCGGAGGTAACCTCCTTGACTACTTCGCTGAAGCCCTGGTTCAGGACGACCAGTTCAGGGAGGATATGAATTACACATGGTACATCGTAAAGTGCAGCGATCCCGACGGGGCCAGGCTTAACGAGGGTTTCCACTTGGGCCCCCATACGCCGATGAACTTTACCATGAACTATTACAGGACGCCCAACTTTTTGACGGCGGAGAGCTGTTTCCCTTACAGGTTCGGGCCCCTGGACCTTAACGACCCTGTTCCCGAGACTAGGGCCTTGATGAAGGTGTTGGACCGTGTGCCCATGACCTTCGTTAGCAGCCTCCACATGATGAAGTGGGGAGGTATCACGTACGAGGTACCGGAGCCCTGTGAGCCCATCTACCCGGATCTCTGGGACGTGGCCAAGAAGTTCGATATTTTCCCCAGGAAGAGGCTGGGCACCATGTACGCCCCAGGTATCCAGTACGCGGCCTACCTGAGCCCCGCCCGTAGCTGGGCCAAGCAGTTCGTGGACGGCAACGAGAACATCGAGCCCATCAGAGGCTGTTACATCTACGAGTACGGCCAACAGCTTAACCCTGACATGTTCATGATGATCCCGGAGTGCTGCCTTTGGTATGATCCTCGGATGTGGAACGATGAACCACTTGAGCAGACCCTCGGCGAGTCTATCCTGTACGCGAAGCGTGTGGAGGACGAGGTGAACAACTTCATGCTCAGGGTGTGGAACGAGGCACTGCCGAGCCTGAAGACCAACAGCGTCTTCAAGGTGATGATGGACGAGTGGATGGCCCCCATCATAAATAAGTACACCAACGTGACGAACCCACCTTTCAGCTACGACAAGAAGGTACAGGAGAAGAAGGCTACTGTATCGGAGAAGATTGGCGTGGAGGGTAGGGAGGACCTTTACAGGATGTTCTACCTGGGCGGCATGATCAGGACCTTCAACGCGGAGCTGGAAGCTGGTGGCTCTGAGAAGCTTGACGGACTTAACCAGGAAGTCATGGGGAACCTGCAGGAGTACGATAACTACCTGCACGACAACTACACGGTGATCGGGCACCCTATCAGGAACCTGGTTGGAATGAGCCTTGGCAGCATCCTGCACAGCGCCGAGTTCGCCAAGAGCAAGCAAAGGGCCGTGGTCTCAGGTTACCAGCTCTAACCCCTTGTTGTTATAGCCACGGGTCATAAATCGAAAAAAATTCTTTGGGTGGCCAAGAGGTGGTCCTGTGCCCCGCAACAAACTTCTAGTCTCACGGAACCGGCTATCGCCGTACTCGGCTAGCCTCTCTCAAATTACGGGTTTATTGGGCCCCCTGGCCGTGCCCGTCTGTGCCACTAGTGGGTAACCCCGAATCACAGTTAAACCTCATCAAAGTCCGTCTTTGTGGCGGCGTCGATTGTCTACGGGCAGGTGGTTCAATGGTTGAGTACTCTTAACCCTTTCCAATTTGGGTCCAGCGATCCTTGTGATACCTCCACTTTGGCTCAACGGACTTGTAGAACCTGTGGAGGTGCTCCCCGATGAACTCAGCTGCATCCATCTCCTCGTACCGCTCGGCGATGGTCTGTTTGACGGGCCAGGACTTTATGGTGTCGCACTCTGGGGCTACCTCGTATATCGTGTTTCCATCGCCCTTTATCGCCATCCTAAAAGGGTAGCTCCTACAGACGACCGGCAGTTGGTCGTGTATTAGACACCACTCGTCGTCGAGGTGGATGCAGACACTGGAATCGTAGAGGTACAGGACAGTTTTGAAGTCGGGGTCATCTGGGGTTACGCCTAACCCCAGGTTTGGTTTAACTGAGCCCTTGGGGAATAAGTGGATCTCCCAAGGGAAAAGCGAGATACCTGTCCAGTCCCCCTTTCCCAGTTTCTTGCAGCAGTTACCGCACTTGGCGCAGGGGAACCTGTTCTCCATGAGGGTATCGGGTTATGGGGTGATAAAAAGGGTCACACGGTGCGGATCGTCAACCCGCCCAGGCCCATACTGACGCGGATATCCATGGTGGGGCCTTCACTCGTGTACGCCTCCGTCTCGTAGACGCCGCTACCGAAGCTCCTGCTCCTTGTCCTGACCGCGCCCCGTAGGTCCACACCCGCAAGGCCATTCACACGGATCACTGCTGAGACGTCCTTGTCTATGATCATGTCGAACCCTCCGACACCCGCCTCAACTCTCACGTGGGTATAGTTCTCAAGTCTCTTCCCAGTGAACTCTAGTTTGATCTGTCCGACCCCGCCTCCTACTTTGATCTCCCTGGCGTTGGCGTTCAGGAGCCCAATCACATCCGTCTGGCCGACCCCTGACTCGATCCTGAGTAGCTGCATGGTTTCTGGGTTTGGTTCCTCAAACCTGACTATGCAGTCGCCAACTCCTGACCCGATGTGAAGGTCTGTTAACGGTAGCCCTCCCAGAGACATCCTTCCCCTGCTGACACCGGTCTTTACTTTTAGCCTATAGGGTCTTGCAGTTCCCAGGCTGAGGCTCCAATCGTTCCTCGGGCGGTCCCAGTGGGTATGCTGCCACCGCTTATCCTGCTTGATATGCACAGCGTCGGGTCCCTCGGATATAAAGGGCTTCCACTCAGGGACGTCGTAGGTAACGGTCCCATCCACGAACTTCCCTCCTCCAAGCTGCAACTCTAAACGTCCGCTGACGGGTATCACGAGCTCCAGTAGGGGATTTTCCGATTCGGGGTACTCGATGGCCAAGATCTCTGTCACGGCATCCCCTCTTTCCTTCAGGGAAGTACCGCACCTACTGCAGTAGATGTCCTCCTCGGTATGCTCCTTGCCACATTTCGCACAAAATGGCATTATAATCAAGGATAGAGTTTGAAATGGTGTTTAAAAACAATCACTGTGTGGGAAGATGGGAAAAATATTTCTCAAGTTTTTCTTCTTAAAAACGGTTTATTACCACGATGCGTCATGTATTTTCGAGAAAAAATGGCTAATAACGGGCGAAACGCGGTCGAGGACATTATCCTCCAGGCAATTGGGCACAGCGAAAGACGTGGGATAATCAGGATAATAGGAGTAAACCCAGAGGGAGTGACCTACAGCAGTATCCTAGGCGAGACGGAGCTAAACACGGGTCACCTGAACTACCACCTGCGAAATCTTGAGGGGCTCATTGAAAAGAGCGATGACAAGTTGTACCGGCTGACGCCCCTCGGCCTAAAATCTCTTGAGATATTGAATGGTTTGAGAAATGAGATAGACGGCGATGTAATTCAATATGTAGAGGTAGCAAAGAGCGCAACGGACGTATCAATCCATCCGTTTGTGAAAGGGTCACTCTACATCGGGATAGCGGGAATAGGAATGGTGTTCCTTGCCAGCATAGGATTGTTTGCGTTGAGCATCACCGGCAGAATAGGATTACCGGGTATATTTGCATCCGTGGCGATGATAGGTTTCACCGGAGTCATACTTTGGGTCCTGGTAAAGGCGTTAAAGACAGTCCCCGAGTTTGTGAGAAGGCTGGAAAGAAAACTGATGAACGACTGAGGGTTTAGAGGCGTTCATTGGCATAATCGGTGATCCTTTCACCTTCCAGGGTGTGCATAAAGTTATTTGGTGTAAAGGTTTGCACGTAACTTTTTTTGGTGCAATGGTTTACACAGTATTATTTGGTGTTAAGGTTAGCACCTTATTATTCTGTGTAAGGGTTTACACGAAAAAAGGATCTGTTTAGAGGTACTCCCTGAACCATCGGAGGATATGTTCAAGGCGCTCCTCGCGGTGCTTTGGTTTCCCGCTCCTGCTCAGCTCGTGGTTCTCCTCGGGAAACCTGACCAGCTCGGTAGGAACTCCAAGCAGCTTCAAAGCAGTGAACCACTGCTCTGCCTCAGCCATGGGGCACCTGTAGTCCTGCTCGCTATGGATGATTAGGCATGGCGTCTTGACGTTGTCAACGTGGTAGAGGGGGCTGTGCCTCATCTGGTGGACCAGCGCCTCGCCCCAGTACGTCTTCTCGCCACTGATGCTCTCGGGCTGCATGAACCCGATATCGCTTACCCCGAACTTGCTGACCCAGTTGCAGATGCTCCTGCACGTGACGGCTGCCCTGAACCTATCGCTGTGGCTGATGATCCAGTTGGTGGTGTAGCCGCCGTAGCTTCCCCCCGTTAACCCCAATCTTGATTCATCGATCCATGGGTAACGTTTCAGAGCCTCGTCTGTAAAGTCTAGGAAGTCCTCGGTGTCCACTTCCCCGTAGTGCCTCATCACCGCCTGGGTGTAGGGCTCCTCGTACCCAGCGCTTCCCCTCGGGTTGGTGTATATGACCGCGTACCCCTCGGCTGTTAATAAGTGGAACTCATGGTAGATGCCGTCGCCGTAGACGCCCCTTGGCCCGCCGTGCATCTCAAGGACACAGGGGTAGGACTCGCCAGCCTCCCATCCAACGGGCTTCATTAGCCAGCCGTCAACTGTCCTCCCGAGCCTGTTCTTGAACGTGAAGTGCTCGGGCTCAATCAGGTCCAGGCCTGATAGTACCCTGTCGTTGAAGCCGCTAAGTTTCCTCTCATCTCCGTCGTATAGGAACAGCTCCGTTGGGGCTGTGGCGTTCATGGCTACGAAGGCGACGGCTCCATCAGCTGATACGCTGAAGCCCTCCGCGGTCTTGCCCGTTACAAGTGCCTCTGGTCTCTCCTCGCCCAGCTTGAGCCTGTAGATGTTCAGGTACGGCGTATCGGCGGTGTTGAAGTAGACGGATTCACCGTCGCTGCTCCAGACCACGCCAGGGTTGGGACTACTAACTCTAAGATCGCTTCCGATACCCATCATCAGGCTTCTGTCGAAACTGCCCGTCTCCAGCCTCGGCTCTCCTTCTCCCGAGGACATGGTCCAGAGATCATAGTCAACGGCTAGTCTCGATGGCTGGTCGTACCCGATGAACGCTATAGTTGATCCGTCTGGGCTAATGCTGTGGTTTGCGATAGAGAATCTCCCATCGGTAAGTTTGATTAGCTCCCCTCCCTTCGCATCCACCCTGAAAATGTCCGTAACGCGGCTGGTATCAGCGTCCTCGTCCATGTTGGTTATGAACGTGATGGACTTTCCGCCTCTCGCCCACTTGGGATTGTTGACATCATACTCGCCCTTGGAGATCGTCTTGGGCTTGTTTCCTGGCTTGATAGTATAGAGCTGCACCCTTTTTCCCGGGAAGAAGCCCATGTTGTTGAACTTGTACCTGATGCGCTTGATGTGCTTGACATCGGTCTCCGGCTTCTTGTCCATCCATGTCCTGCTGGTGAACAGGATCCGTTTGCCGTCGGGTGACCACTCGGGGTTGCCAATCCCGTTCTCCATATCCACGACGAGTTGTGCCTCGCCACCAGAGAGGCTGATGGTGTACAGCTGGGTCTTCTTGTCCTTCTCCCTGCCTTTGGCGAGGAAGAGCAGCTTCTTCCCGTCAGGGCTCCACCTTGGGTTGTTGTCCGCCCCTGGCCCATAGGTGAACTGGGATAACTCGCCAGACTCGGTATCGGCCAGCCAAATGCCTCGCCTGTACTTGTTGCCCTTGTAATCGATTGCGCTCACGACGAAGGCGATCCTATACCCGTCGGGGCTTATCTGGGGGTCCGAGACAAACTTGAACCTGCGAAGGTCCTCCACCTTGATCTTATGTTTAGCCATACCTGAGAAATGGGTCAGGGACTGTTAAGTTATTTGAGGATGCCCGCGGCCTCAAGGCGATCGACGACCACCGAGAGCCCGAGTTCCTCAAGGCCCTTTCTTGTCTGGAGACCCGTTTTCGGGTCCCACCCGTGGAGGGCGTAGTACTCGTCAAGTGTCCTCTCCCAGGCCTTGTGGTCGATGTGGTCGCCCTTGTAGGGGCCAGACTTTACTGGCTCCTCCCAGAACCTCTTTGGAGGATAATCGTCCTTCCTTGTGAATCCGCCGTGGATTGTGTTGATGGCCTTCTCTAGGTTATGGAGCCTCTTACCGATCAGGGTGAACCTCTTATAGTTCAGGTCCATGCCAGTCAGCGCCGATGCGAGTTCGGCGATGTATTCCGCTGATTTGGGTGTGATATTAGTCTCCCAACTTAGAAGCCCGTTGTTGTAGAGGCATGTGCCTGTTATGTCTAGGACCCCCTTGAACTGCTCCTGCATGTGGACCTTGTACGCCACGTCGTCCCATGACCTGAACTTTTCTGGATTAAAGCTGTGTGTGGCCCCCCTTAGGTGCCTGCCAGCGGCTGGGCTTGTAACGATGCCGAAGCCCCATCCCTTACTGATCCTGACGCCGTCCACGGTGTCCTGTCCCTTGATGTGAAGCGCGAAATCTTCCGAGCCCTTGCCAAGCTTCTCCGAGGCTGCCTTGACGCCGTCTGCTAGGAAATCACCGAAGCCCTCCCTGTGGGCGAGCTTGTGGATGAGTGCCAGCATCGCGTCGTGGTTACCCCACGTCAGCTCAAGACCATTGGTATCCTCCTTTGTGAGCAGCCCCTTCTCGTATGCCTCGAAAGCCCATGCGATGACCACGGATGCGTTGTCTCCGTCAAGCCCGTACTGGTTTGTGAGCAGGTGTGCCTTGATGGCCGGCTCAGGTTCATCAACGTCCACCCTGGTGCAGAAGCTGTTGCTACTGTTGTTCCACCAGCCCTCACCCTTGATAGCGTAGGGTCCATCAGGGATGTTCATCCACGGCATGCAGCCCACGGGGCACCCGTAGCAAGCTAGTATCTTCTCCCTGTACTTTTTGATGGTGTCCCCCGCCACCTTCTTGATCTTCTCCGGCTCCCAGTACCCGTCCTGACCGTTCCTGACTGGCCTGAACCCAGCCTCCCACGCCGGGCTACCATAATAGCTCTCCACGCCGTAGTAGCCGTCCTCTCTGTACAGCTTTGCCTTTGGGAAGGTCTCTACCTTTGCCCTCGCGGCGTCCACTGCCTTTATGAAACGCTCTGGTTCAGCTACTGTGATTGGCAATGACCCCCTTGCCGCGATCGCTTTCAGGTTCTTGGATCCCATGACGGCTCCGACGCCGCTTCCCCCAGCTGCCTTTGCCCTGTCTGACATGACGCACGCGGATCTGACAAGGTTCTCGCCGGCCTGGCCGATGCCTATGACCCTTACCTCGTTGTCCCTTTCATCGGTCCTGATCCGCTTCTCGGTCCCCCAGGTGGTCAAGCCCCAGAGGTGTGACGCGTCCCTTAGCTCGACCTTGCTGTCGCAGAGCCACAGGTAGACCGGTTTCTCGGATCTTCCCGTGAAGACGAGGTTGTCGTACCCGGCGTACTTCATCTCGGCTCCAAAATGTCCGCCGCAGTTGGCCGATCCAACCCCTCCTGTGAACGCGTTCTTTGTATCGATGCTGACCCTGCTGCAGAAAGGTGAGAGTGTTCCTACTAGAGAACCCACGCCTATGGTGAAGATGTTCTTGGGGTCGAGTGCTCCGCATTCTGGGTCCAGCTCGTTGAACAGTATCCACTCGTTGATGCCTCTGCCCCCAACCCAATCCTTCGCGTACTTCTCAGTGGGCTCCTCCACCAAGGTTCCCGCTGTCAGGTCAATCCGGAGGACCTTGCCCCCGTACCCGTGGGGCTTCATCTTTTCACTCCCCTGGCTCCGTAGGCGCAGTACTTGACGCACAGGGGCGTCTCCTCGCCCTCGCAGAGGTCGCAGGTGCTGTCGACGCTCATGGATATGACTGCCGTGTCGTTGTCCCTGCTGATGTGGGTGCTTGACATGGATGGGTTGAACTCTTTATGTTTGCTGTGGTGGAATCCGCAGGCGGCCTCGCATATGCGGCAGCCCCGACATTTCGATGGGTTAAGGAGGATCAACGGGTTTCAATGAATCCGCTGGGTTTATAGGCTATAAAATCTTGCTCACTGGTCGAGTATCCAGACCATGAGCCCCTTCTGTGCGTGCATCCTGTTCTCGGCCTGATCGATTACCACGCTCTGAGGTGAGTCCATGACCTCGCTGGTGATCTCTACCTCGCGCTTGGCGGGGAGGCAATGCATCACGAAGCAATCGTCCTTGGCCTTCTTGACCAGCGCGGCGTTCACCTGGAACTTTGGGAAGACCTCCATCCTCTTCTTTTTCTCTTCCTCCATCCCGGCGCTGACCCATACGTCGTTGTATATGATATCAACGTCAACCACGCCTTCCACACTGTGGCTCACATTTACGGAACCCGTGAACGCCTCGTTGGCCTTCACCACTAGAGCCGGGTCCGGGCTGTACTCTGGATAGTCTGGGCACACGACTGTGACATCTATTCCCTGCCCTGCGCATCCTATGATGGTGCTAGCAGCCGTGTTACAGCCACCGTCTCCCACGTACGCGATCTTCAGCCCCTCCAGCTTGCCCTTCTTTTCCTTAATCGTGAGTAGGTCTGCCAAGTTCTGGCAGGGGTGGTACAACTCCGTCATGCCGTTGATGACAGGGACGGTCGATGCTTCCCCCATCTCGACCATCGAATCATGTTTTAGGACCCTCGCCATGATTATGTCCCCGTACCTGGACAAGACCGCCACGCCGTCCTTCAGGGTCTCGCTCCTGCTGAAGCCCTGGTTCTCGACGCCGTACATTATTGCGTGACCTCCCAGCTGGGTCATGCCTGCCTCAAAGCTGATCCTGGTCCTGAGGCTCGCCAGCTCGAAGAGCATGATCAGGGTCTTGCCTTCCATCGTGTGCTTGTAAAGTGATGGTTTGGACTTGATCTTCTCGGAGATATGCAGTATCTGGGTTACCTGTTCTGGACTCAAGTCCCAGTCGGATAGTACATGTTTCATGGTTGATTCCTCTTTTGGTAGAATCCACAAAACCTATGCGATAGATATAATGATTGTGATATAGATGTCATAGATTGAGATAATATAGTTCTAAATAGAATAAGAGGATTATTTGAGGTATTTGTCGAACCACCGCAGGATGTGGCGGAACCTCTCCTCCCTGTGCTTAGGCTTGCCGCTCCTGCTGAGCTCGTGGTTCTCGTCTGGAAACCTGACAAGCTCGGTGTCAACGTCCAGCTCCATCAGGGCGACGAAGAACTCCTCGGCCTGCTGGACGGGGCACCTGAGATCGTTCTCGCTGTGGATGAACAGCATCGGGGTCTTCACGTCCTTTGCGTACCTGATGGGGCTCTGGGATAGAAGCTTGTCCTCGTCCCTCCAAGGGTAACCCATGTTGCCGCTGGGGCCGTGGTTGAAACCGAAGTCGCTGTACCCGTGGTGGCTGTGCCTATTGCAGGTGCTCCTGCATGCAACGCCCGCCTTGAACATGTCGGTCTGGGTGATGATCCAGTTGGTGAGGTAGCCGCCGTAACTGCCTCCGGTCACACCAAGCTTGCTCTTGTCGATGAACGGGAATCGCTTGACGGCATCCCTTGTGAAATCCATGATATCCTTGTAATCCACTGTGCCGTGCCTGCCATTGAGAGTAGCACCATACTCTTCGCCGTACCCAGCGCTTCCCCTGGGGTTCGTGTAGATGACGCAGTAACCCGATGCCGCCATCAGCTGGAATTCGTGGTAGATGCCATCCCCGTAGATACCGAGGGGGCCACCGTGGATCTGGACGATCGTGGGGTATTTTTCGCCCTCGACATAGTCCTGTGGCCTCATCACCCAGCCGTGAACCTCGTCCCCCAACTCATTGGCCCAGGTGTATATCTCAGGTGTACTCAATCTGAGGTTCTTGAGATGCCTCACATTGACCTTTGTCACCTTCTTTTTGTTCACGTACAGCTCGCAGGGCTCAACAGAGCTCATGGCGTTGTAGCTCAGCACATCAAAGTCATCAGAGTAACTGAAGCCATCGATGGTGATCCCCTCGGTCATCTGCTCAACCTCATGAGTCGCCCTCTTGACCCTGTAGATGTTGCTGTTGGGAACATCCCCTGCGAGGAAGTAGATGTACTCACCATTTGGACCCCAGACCGCCCCTGGCCCCGGGGTTGAGAAGCGGAGATCGCTTCCGATCCCCCAGCCCACCTTATGGTCGAATCCATCCGTGATGTTCACGGCCTCTGATTCAAGGGACGCCTTGACCCAGATACCCGTGTTGGTTGCCCCCTGGGCGTGGAAGTCATGGCCAAGGTACGCGAGACCATGCTTGCTCCAAGAGATATCGGAGATAGAGTGGACACTCTGGGTGACCATTCGTGCCTCACCTCCTTTTGAGGGCATTACATAGATATCCCTGATGTAGCTGGTGTCCTGGTCGTTCTCCTTGTTTGTTATGTAGGAGATCTCTCCGCCGTCGGGGTTCCAGGAATAAGCCGAGACATCATATTCTCCCTTCGTTACTTGCCTTGGCTTTCCACCCGTAGCCTTTACGGTGAACAGGTGCACACGTTTACCCGCGAACATGCCCACGCCGTTGAGCTTGAACCGGATACGCTTCACCACCACCACGTCGGACTCGGGTTTCTCTGGCTCCCATATCCTGCTACTGAACAGGATAGCCTTCCCGTCGGGGCTCCACTTGGGGTTGGACACCCCCGTTTCGAGATCCGAAACGAGCCTAGCTTCTCCGCCACCGGTTCCAATCACATAGAGCTGGGTCTTGCTCTCGGGCAGACGCCTGTTTGAGAGAAAAAGAAGCATATCTCCATCAGGGCTCCATCTAGGGAAGCTGTCCTTTCCTCCCCCGTACGTGAACTGGGTGTTTTTTCCCGTTGCCACATCGTGAACCCAGATGTGTTTGATGTACCCATCGTTCTTGTAGTCCACGGATGTCTGCACATAAGCGACCCTTGAGCCGTCGGGGCTCGTCTGGGAGTCGGATATGAACACGAACTTCCTAAGATCCTTGATCTCAATGTTCCTCAGAGCCATAACTATCAGGTTAAATTGGATATTTTACGATATAACACCATCCAAATGGAAGAAGTGTTGGTATCATTGTTTTTCTCCGAAATCTATATATATCAAATGTATTTCCAGACTTTGATCCATGATTTTTTATACGTATTAGGTGATTTTCTTGTAATGTCCCATAATATCCCCGCGCCGGAGGAGTTCTTCGGTCACCAGCTCGGTGCCGACAGGAAACTGGCGCACTGGAACAAAATTGTCGATTATTTCTTGGAACTGGACAAGTCCCCGATGGTCAAGGTAGAGAACCTGGGCAAGAGCACGGAGGGTAACCCCTTCCTCCTGGCGATCATATCGTCAGAGGAGAACATGGGGCGCCTGGAAGAGATCCGTGAGATGAGCTGGAAGCTGGCTCACCCCAAAGAGGTACCAAAGGAGGAGATTGATAGGATCACAGAGCAGGGAGTAGCCGTCGTATCGATGAGTATGAGCATCCATGCCACAGAGGTGGGCGGGACGCAGATGGCCCCCGAGCTCGCTTATGAACTAATCACGCTACAGAAGAACAAGGATCTACTGGACAACACGGTGCTCCTCATGTTCCCTTGCTTCAACCCCGACGGCCAGATCATGGTCACGGAGTTCTACGAGAAATACCTAGGCACTGAGTACGAGGGCACGAGCCCGCCCATGCTGTACCACAAGTACACGGGTCACGACAACAACCGTGACGCCATCCACAACAACATGGTGGAGAGCAAAATGGTGAGTAAGGTCTTGTACCTTGAGTGGAGTCCCCAGGCGTACATTGACTTCCACCACATGGGAAGCTACGGGGCCAGGTTCTACATCGCACCCTTCGCGAACCCCATTGACGACAATGTGGACCCCCTAATCTGGACCGAACAAGAGCTCTACGGCGGACTGACCCACGTCATGCTGGAGCAGGAGGAGAAGTACGGCATCGAGTCCACTGCCACATACCCAGGCGAGTTTATGCCTACATTCAACTACGTTCCGTGCTGGCACAACATATGTGGCATGCTAACGGAGTCGGCCTCAGCGAAGCTGGCAACGCCCCTGTACATCCACTACCACCAGTTACGGGGCAGCAGGCGTGGTAGGCCCGAGTACAGAACCCAGATGGGCTTCCCACACCCGTGGGAGGGGGGCTGGTGGAGGCTCAGGGATATAGTGGAGCAGCAGAAGATCAGCGCATACGGCACACTGGAGGCAGCATCCAAGTTCAGGCCCATGATCCTGAGAAACATGTACAAGAAGGCGAGCAACGCCATCAGAAAGGGATTGGAGGAGGCCCCGTACGCTTTCATCATCAAGCCGGATCAGCACGACGAGCTGGTTCAGTACAAGCTTATGAAGACACTCATGGACATGGGTGTAGAGGTGAGCAGGAGTCAGCGGGAGTTCGCCGCTGATGGCGTAATATACCCGAGGGGAACGTGCGTCGTTTTCGTGGGCCAGCACTGCAGGCCGTACGTGGTGAGCCTCCTGAAGAGGACGTTCTACCATATTGGGCCTTTCAGCAAGTACGATGACGGCGCGCCCGTTGTGCCCTATGATCTGTCAACGTACACGATCGCAGAGTTCATGGGGATCAGGATGCACGAGGTCGAGAAGCCCTTCGAGGGCAGCTTCGAGGTACTGAGCAGTATCAGGTACCCGAGGGGAGACGTCGCGGGTGACGCCGCCAACGGATGGCTACTGGACGGAACGGTAAACGAGGGCTTCCTCGCCGCAAACAGGCTCCTGAGAAGAGGGTTCACTGTCCAGAGGATATCAGAGGCAGTGAAGGTCGACGGAAAGGTCCTGGAACCGGGCAGTTTCTACATCCCCAAGACCGAGGGCGTAGAGGTTGAGCTTAATAAGCTGAGCAAGCGGTGCCACGTCCAGTTCCAAACTGCACCTGCTGCCTTGAAGGCCAAGGCCATTAAGATGCTAAGGATCGGCATGTACCAGCGTTACTACGGCGGCAACGCCGATGAGGGCTGGACCAGGTGGCTGCTAGAGCAATACAGGTTCAGATACAAGACCCTCATGGACAAGGACATCCAGAGAGGCAAGCTCAGGGGCAAGTACGATGTCATCATCCTACCAAGCGATGTGAAGGAGCTGCTGATGGGAGAGGACATCGAGGGATACTACGAGAAGAGGTGGGGAGGCGGATTCACGATGCCCAAATACCCCGAGGAGTACCAGAGCGGTTTCGGAAAGGAGGGCGTCGAGAAACTCAAGGAGTTCGTCGAGAACGGGGGAACCCTCCTATGCCTCGGAGAGTCCAGCAACTTCGCTATCGAGGAGCTCAAGTTGCCGGTGAAGAACGTGCTCAAGGACATCAAGAACACTGATTTCGTGTGCCCAGGGAGCACGCTACACGTGGACGTCAACATGGATCACCCGCTGGCTTGGGGAATCCAAGAGGACCTGCTGATAATCTTCAGGCACCACCCAGCATTCGAGGTCAAACCCAGGGTCAACAACGAGGACTACAAAGTGATCCTCAGCTACCCCGAGAGACACATCATGGAGAGCGGCTGGCTCACCGGCGAGAAATATCTGAGCCGCAAGGCTGCGCTTGTGGAGGCGAAGATGGGTAAGGGGAAGGTGGTTCTCTACGGTTTCCAGCCCCATATGAGGGCACAACCTGACGCCACGTTCAAGCTGTTCTTCAACGCCCTTCTGGGCTAGCTTTTCTAGTCCCCTGGGCACCCTTTTTCAGTATTTTTACTAATTACTGTAGAATCAAAGATGTTTTAAGCTTAAGTTGTATAGCTTCAAGGATTCGTGATCAATATGGGAGTAGAAAAATTCGCGAAGAAAGAAGTCGCAGCACTCATGAAGATGAGGGGCAGCGGCACCCGAGCATCACTGGGACCCATCAAGGGAATGATTAACCTAGGCGCAGGAGACCCTGACTTCGATCAACCAGAGTTCATCAACAAGGCGGTCTACGACGCCATGGGAGCGGGATACACCCACTACAGCTTCACCGGTGAGCCTGATTTCAAGGCAGCTATCACAAAGTACTACAAAAAGTACGGCGTTGACATCGACCCGAAGACCCAGGTTCTGATAACAAGCGGCGGCAGCCAAGCCATATTCCAGTCATTTGCGGCCATCCTTGACCCCGGCGACGAGCTGATAGTCTTTGACCCGGCATACACCGGATACAACTCACCCATCGCCTACTTCGGAGCGAAGATGGTGAGAGCAAGGCAGTACAAGGACAAAGAAGGTCATTTCAGACCCGACTTTGCTAACCTTGAGGCCGTCATCAGCGACAAGACCAAGGCCATCCTACTCTGTACGCCTGACAACCCCACGGGCACGGTCTGGACAAAGGACGAGCT
>JAUWLH010000089.1 GCA_030613835.1 Candidatus Bathyarchaeota archaeon
GGGGCAGACCCGGATAAGCCACGGAACTTGGCTAAGAGCGTCACAGTAAAGTGAACTACCTCCCTACAAGTAGAAAGGCTTCCTATTTCATCGAAGATACTTGTCCAACCACTTGAGGCTGGATAGAGAGTCCTTTTTTTCAGGCGTTAAATTGGGGTGTTCCAAAACTATCTGATGTCCTTTGTTGAGTACAATATTTGACGCGTTTACATCACGGTCCATGTTTAATCCACAATCTTTGCATCTGTGAGTCCTCTCTTTAAGAGATTTTTAGCATCTTTGTACCACATCATGAACCCATTTGGCTTGTGTTATGGCGCACGTTCCGTCAGATTAATAGCATAGGATAACGCTAATTCTCAAACAGTGTACGTCGCTGGTGTTACATGGAACAGGTTTGTATCCGATCTCAGTAGTTTAATCTGTTGATGTTGGTATAGAACTGGTCCTCGAAACACTGGACACGTACGCAATATTACGATCAAGCACAAGAAAAAGAGGTGAAATATTTGGAAGGAATAGTTAAAAGATGGCTAGATAGAGGCTACGGCTTCATAGAGGTTGAAGGACAAGACGATCAAGTTTTCGTTCATCATACCGCCCTTGATGGAGTATCCGAGCTTGTTGAAGGCCAGAAAGTGGAGTTTGAAGTTGAGGACTCTCCCAAGGGCCCAAGGGCTGTAAACGTTAAACTAGTCGAGTAAACGGGCTCACGCATACTGCGTAAGGATCCGTAATGAGTGGGGATCTTTCCCCTTTTTTAAAACCGTTGGATGGTCAACTCAGGGGAACTTGAAACCAAGGCAAACCAAGATTCTCGAGTATGAAATGTTCATTTTGTTGACTGGTCTTGTTTGGATACACCGGTTTCAATGTACTTGTTAGCCTGTTTTTCATTCCACTGGAGATGATTACGAGTGTCTTTCCTCGTAAGTTGTTAGCGCGCGCCCTGATCTTGTTCAGAGTAAGGGAGGTTTCGTGTACATGGTCTATGGGCAAACAAACCTTGAATATATGAGGTAACTTGTTTCAAACGCGTGAACGCATTCAAATTTGTGAGGTTAGATTGATCCGTGAAGTACCTCCACCGTTTTTCCGTTCTTCTTTGATTGCCTGTAGACTCCCCAGGCGGTTCCTGTACTCCAGAATGTAACGAAATCATTCTTGTTTATTCTCGGATCAAAGCTGAGTTCTCCCAGTGTCATATCGTACTTGAAGCCACTTAAGGCGAGGAGAACTCCCCAGCTTGCCATACTTCTAGCGTAGTGGTGTCCGCATTCAACTTCGTTCCATGGGCTTCTCTTGACTCCGTTCTGGCGTTCACGTATAGCCTTGACGATGGTTAGCCCCTCGTCTATATGATTTTCCCAGATGAGTTGTGAAGCTACATGGTACTCGATGCCTGTCCACACTTCGTGACTGTAGACGAATGGGTAGTCAGGTCTTCCGCCTTTTGGCCACGTACAGGTGAGTAGCCCCATCTCATCGTTTAGAATATAGGTACGCTGGGTGTTATCATGGTCCTTGAAGTCGGTTTTGAAGTTGTATCTGTAGACGTTGTGTATGGCTTGTTTCACGTGTTCAGGTGGAAGCATGTATTCTAGCCCCATTAATTGAGCGTTGATATGACCGAGTAGTTGGTCGCTTAGACAGCCTTCTCCGTGTTGGTACTTGTATGCGTTCACGTCATCAAGTTTCTGGATATAGTATTCCCCGTTCCAGAGAGTCTTATCCAGTTTAACTCTGCCCTTTTTGTATAATGTTTGATATTTCTCGGCAGCGTCAGGGTCTCCTGCTGCTTCAGCTAACATGCTTCCTGTTTTTAATGCGCCCAAGAACAGGATTCCGCTTAACGGGTTTGGGCCATAGAAGCTGATATCGTAGGTGTTATGTTGTTTACTTTCTGTGACGCCGTCTCGGTCTTGGTCCCACACTGTGCAAGCGTACTCGAGGGCTCTTTTTGCTCCAGGCCATAACCCTGTCATCCACTCGGTTTCTCCACTGAGTTTCCATTCCCTGTATAGCTGCATTATGCTGCCGCATTGTCCGTCCGATGCGGCTTCAACTGCGTCCCAGCTCATTGTCCCTGGGAATGCTTTGAAGGCTCTGAAACTCATCATGCCCTCTGTATCGGTTTCTATGAGGAACTCAGTTTCCCTCATGCTTCTTTCGAGGCTTGGGAAAAGGTAGGCCAAGGTTTGGGCATAATTCCAGACATGTGTGCAGTTGCCGCTGCAGCAACCTGCGTCGTCGAAGCAGCCTTCGTAGCCGAAGAATGTTCCATCTTTTACCCAGAAACATGTGTTGCTCCTAAGTACTGTGATGTTTGAGGCTACTGCTTCGAGGACGTAGCCTGGTATTGTTGAACTATAGAGTGCGTTACTGAATTTTCGTGATGTTTGTTCAAGGTGTTCCCTTGTTTCTACAAAATATTGCGCTACTTCCCATGCGTTCTGATACCTTGAAGCGTACCTGTTTTTAGTTGTCTCCAGGGTGCATTCGCAGTCTGGTCCGCAGTCTCCTTTTCTCTGGCTCCAGTTCTTGATTCGATTAGGGAAATACCATGAGATGAGGAAAGTAAACTCTTCTTTTCCGTGTGGTTTGATGGTTTTTGTTGCTGCGATACTACCTGCATCTGGTTTTCCCTGTTCACTTGGGTCCTCATAGTTCAGGTCTGTAAGTTTTCCGTCTTGTGTGAAGTCGTCCCAGAATTCTCGTAGGTTATCCCACCATCGGCTTCGATGCCAGTAGGGTTTGAACGTTACATACTCATCAAGAGAAGCAAGTAAATGGTTACCGTAATGAATACTTGACTCATCCAGTGTGCCACTAGTATAGAATATCCCCTTTAACCCGTCTCGATCGAAAACGGTGTTGTGGTTTTTTCCATAGTAATCCCTATTTACCCACCCGAAATCGGCGACACCCGTGAATCCCACTGCGTTGAGCATTGAGCCTGATATTGATACCTCGACGGGGTGGTTGCTTGTGTTCTCTACAGTGTACTTGAATACCGCTAATGGGAGTCCCGAGTTATCTGGTTCATGTGGGATGAACGGCGTATAAGCCTCAAGTTCAACCCTCACGGGGTAGTCTGGGTCAATGAACGTCACAGAAACGAATGGGTACTCGGATGACAGTTTGCTATCGTTAAACCTTGGTAACCCTGAGACGGTTCCAGGGTGATAACCATGGGACCCGATATGGGGCGGGGTGACCCTGCTCTCAAGTACCTTTGCTTGGAGTTTTGATCCGTCATTCACTGCTATGGCGAAGAAGGAGTAGGGAAGTTTCTGCCCCTTCGCTGCTCTGTTCCATATTTCCCAGTCACGTAGGTCACCTCGGGACCCGACGGATATGTTTCCTGTTCCTATTCCGCCGAGAAGAAAAGCGGCTTCGGTCGCTTCCCGGTCGTAGGTTCTTTGAGTGCTGTAATCGTATAATTGTTCTTCACTATATGGCTTGGGCAATGGACACATAAAAAAACAATACAACAGTGATGGAAAACTGTTTGCCTGCCCGTGTCTGGTAGGTTTGAGGAGAAACTTGAAACCAAGACAAATCAAGATCTCACAAATGAATTGGCACGTGCCCCCTCAGTTACTTATTTGGTCCTTAATTATAACCAAACCCAATAATAAGATAAGTAATTACTAACCTTATTTTATTGTGTAGAGTTTCTATCTCTACCACACGTACGATGCCTTTTACTATTTTATACTATGACTTCTCTTGCTTATGTGATGTTATTGATGAAGGAAACAGCTTGGAAATGGATAGACGACAACCACGACAAGTTAACCACTATAAGTGACACGATATGGGGCTACGCAGAGTACGGTCTCTGTGAGGATAAATCAAGCAAACTAATAGCCGACACCCTCAAAATGCATGGATTCAAGGTCCAGCAAGGTGTAGCCAAGATGCCCACTGCTATCATCGCTGAAAAAGGTGAAGGCAGGCCCATTATCGCAGTTATGGGTGAGTACGATGCCCTGCCAAACCTGAGCAACAAACCAGAGCCACATAAAGAACCCTTAATTGAGGGAGGCATGGGGCACGGATGTGGTCACAACATCCACGGCACCACAGCGCTAGCAGCAGCAATAGCGGCATCTAAAGCAATGGACAAACACGACGTCAAAGGGACCATCAGGTTCTACGGCACACCGGCTGAGGAGAACTTTAGCGGAAAACGAATCATGGTCAACCACGGATTATTCGATGACGTGGACGCCGCCCTAAGCCACCATCCTGGCTCCCTGAACGTAGCAACCCTAGCAAGCAGCAACGTAATCAGCGGTGCCTATTTCCACTTCCACGGAAGATCAAGCCACGCAGCTGGAAACCCCGAAGCCGGAAGAAGCGCCCTCGACGCAGTCGAACTGATGAATGTCGGGGTTAACTATTTGCGGGAACACATAATCCCCGATGCAAGAATACACTATGTCATAGAGGTAGGCGGGGGACAACCCAACGTGGTCCCCGACTATGCAAGGAGCCACTACTATATCAGGGCTCCAGAACAGGAACTCTTAGAGCCTATCAAGAAGCGTGTCATGAAGATCGCGGAAGGCGCAGCCATGATGACAGAGACAAGGCTTGAGGCCGAGATGAGTCCCGGAGGATACCATAAGATCCCCAACAAGGTCCTCAGCACCATCGTAACAGTGAATATGCGACAAGTAGGGTCACCAGAGTATTCTTCCGGTGACATTGAGTTTGCGGCAAAGATCGCAGAATCCTTCCCAAACGAGGACCGGGTAAACAGCATGAGGAAAAATAAGGTCCCAGACTGGGAAAAATACGTTGACACAGACCTGGTAACCACTATCTTTGACGCATGGAACGATGGAACCACTAGCCCAGGAAGCACAGACGTAGCTGATGTAAGCTGGATAACCCCCACCATGGAGTTCAACACCTGCTGCAACGTAAATGGGGCTCCAGGCCACAGCTGGCAGTTCACCGCCTGCAGCGGAACAGGCATCGGCCACAAGAGTCTCATTTTCGCAGCTAAAACCATGGCAGGCTCAGTCCTAGATCTACTACAAAACCCAGAACATGTTAAACAAGCCAGAGAAGAACAACTGACCCGGATGAGAGGTAAAAAATACAAGCAAGACCCAACCGTAGAGCCTCCACTGGAGAAAGCCAGAGAACTAGCCGAGACCTATAGTGGTAAAAAATAACCCCCTTTATACTCTAACTCAGACTGACTAGGAAACCCCATACTCAGGCCTCGTCAAACATTACGGGGGCACGGTGTCTGTTTTCAGGGGAGAGCTAGTGGAATAAAGGCTGTGATTACGACCCATATAGCTCGTGTGTATTCACATACCAAGTACCAATTAAAATGAAATCAGATTCAACAAAACGATTAACCCTATTCCCCGTTTTCTCTCATCCAAGAAGACGCGTTATTATACCACTATCTATTTATTCTTGTCCTGTTTTGGCCAAGCAACCACCAATACCTTTCAACTCCTTTACCAGTAATCATATAATAGTAAGTTTTTCCTCTTCTTTCACGTGTAAATAAACCCCACCTATAATAGTCACGTAGACACGTTGACGCGTTAGTCAAACCCATACCTAACAGTGCCACGAGGTCACCGGAATCAATCTCCCCTCCATCCAAGCCAATTCTGAGGATCTGTAACTTGCGTTGATTTTTTCTTTTACGGAGGTCCCACTCCATACCTATCCTGTTCGTTGAACCGTATTATTTGTTTCACACCTGAAAAACCAAACATTCTCTTCTTATGGGGCATGCATCTAACGCGTTCCCACGAAACCTCGCGACGAAACGACAACGATGAAGAGGGGAGGGGACTCCACACACACCTCAGAGAGGACTAGACCGTGCCCTCGTCCCAGCTGTTCAGGTATCTGTCCTGATCCGCCGTCAACTCATCCAGCCCGAATCCCATAGCACGCAGCTTCAATGATGCAATCATATGGTCGATCTCCCCTGGCACATCGTACACCTTCACTTCAAGATCAGTATTCACGAGCCACTCCGCTACCAGTGCGTGGTTCGCAAAGCTCATATCCATCACCTCAGAGGCGCTGCCATCAGCAGCGGCAAGGTTCACAAGTCTGCCCTCCGAGAGCAGGTACAGCTTCCTGCCGTCCTTGGTCTGGTACTCATCCACATCTCGCCTGATCCGCACCTTCCTTATGCTCATCTCCTCAAGGGCCGGGATGTTTATCTCGACATTGAAGTGGCCACTGTTAGCCAGCACAGCGCCTGACTTCATGTTCTCCATGTGCTGCTTGTTGATTACATG
Source organism: Candidatus Bathyarchaeota archaeon (assembly GCA_030613835.1). Taxonomy (GTDB): domain Archaea; phylum Thermoproteota; class Bathyarchaeia; order TCS64; family TCS64; genus RBG-16-57-9. The sequence continues at coordinate 6,294 of JAUWLH010000089.1, forward strand.
TTTGCAGCCCGTGCTAGTGACGAACACGTCGCCAACCTTGGCCGCGTTCTCCATTTTCATCACGCTGTAACCCTCCATGGCCGCCTCAAGTGCACGAACCGGGTCAACCTCAGTCACGATAACCCTGGCCCCCATACCCGAGGCCCTCCTGGCTATCCCCTGGCCGC
>JAUWLH010000274.1 GCA_030613835.1 Candidatus Bathyarchaeota archaeon
CGGGGCACACGAATAGCCCCTCGGACCTGCTGATCTGAGCCAGATCTCCCATGCGCTCATCATCGCTGACAGCGATACACTTACCCCCGCTCTCACGCGCGGCCCTGAGCACCAGAAAATCTCCCCGGGCCTGGGGCCCCCTCAGTCCTGATGCCTTGGTCTCGGCGTCGTCCCAGAACGTGCTCTCCTCTTTGCCCTCGTTGTAGGCCTTGACTATGGGCGCGCGTCCCTCGGTCTGTACAGAGACCATCCTGGGTCGCCTACTACCGATCCAGCCCAGCTCCTCCAGCTCATCGAAGACCTTCCACATACCAATGATTCCAGTCCCCCCACCCGTGGGATAGACTATGACGTCCGGTAATGTCCAGGCAAACTGCTCGGCGACCTCAATGCCCATGGTCTTCTTTCCCTCAAGCCTGTAAGGTTCGCCAAGGGTCCCCATGTTAAACCACTGCATGGAGTTCATACCGCCTTTGACCAACTTTCCTGCATCGCTGATGAGGCCATCCACCAGCACCACCTTGGCCCCAACGATCTGGCACTCGATGATATTCACCTTCGGCGCGTCCTTGGGCATGAAGACATAGACATCCATCCCGGCACGTGCTCCGTACGCGGACATCGAACCCGCGGCGTTACCTGCAGAGGGCAGTGCAACGCTCTTGATGCCCAGCTCCTTGGCCTTGCTTATGGCCATCCCCAGGCCTCTGGCTTTGAAGCTGGCGGTGGGGATGATCCCCTCGTCCTTGATCCACAAGTCCTTTAACCCGATCTCCTCGCCAACGGTCTTGGCTGGGGTCAGCGGGGTCCAGCCCTCGCCCAGGGTTACGATGTTCTTCCTGTCCTTGATGGGAAGCAGCTCGAAGTAGCGGTACATGGTGGACTCTCTACCCACCAAGTCCTCTCTCGTGACGGCTTCCTTCACCGCCTCAAGGTCGTACCTGGCCAACAAGGGCTTGCCACATTTCTTACACACGGTCTGGATCACTTCGGCGTCGTGAACCTCGCCGCATTTAGAGCATTGAAGATGCGTGAACTCGCTCATCTTTATCGAGAATAAAGGGGGGAACACTAGAATTAACATTTGAGGTAGCAATGGAGATAACGGAGGTCGCAGAGAATCTCACCTCACATGAACGACCCAACGGGGTTCAAACCGGATTCATCGTTATCGATGAACCAAATCTAGGTGGTATAACATCCCAGCCGGTGGTAACTCCGAGCACCAGTCCCCACATCTTCGCACTCGGCACATAAAAAAGTCACAAGTAACAACCTACAGGTACAGACCCTAAACGTCGCGTGGAACGGTCAAGCCCAAACCCGCCCATGAAGTTTCAGCAACCTTTTTATCGCTTAGAGGAACCCAAATAGTTACCAACCGTATTGGAGTAATTGTAATGGGGTATTGCTTTGTCCTATCCCTCGGAGAGGGGGATTAAATGGGGTATCGTTTTATTAGTTGGTAAACAGAGACGGCGTACGCATTCTAGGAAGATTCATAGCATCAATGAGGCAAAGAAACGAGCATCCTTGGCCGGGTATCGTTTGAGCAGAGTATGGGAGTTAGGTAAACATGACTGAGATGACAGGCAGCAGGGCCTTCGTTAAATCACTTGAAAACGAGGGCGTGGAGCATATATTCGGAGTATCAGGCGGGGCGCTGATCCCCATCTGCGATGACTTACTGGACAGCGACATGCGTTTCATCCTAGCTCGACACGAGCAGGGAAGCACACACATGGCCGACGGGTACGCCCGCGTCCTCAACAAGGTAGGCGTGTGCATCGCCACCAGCGGACCGGGGGCCACCAACATCGTGACCGGGCTGGCCACGGCGCAGATCGACAGCAGCCCGGTGGTAGCCTTTACTGGACAGGTCAACAGGGCTGTTATCGGCACTGACGCGTTCCAGGAGTGCGACATCATAGGAGTCTCAGCCAGCGTTACCAAGTACAATCTACAAGTCCGTGAGCCCTCGGAGATCCCGGAGGCCGTCAAAAGGGCGTTCTACATAGCCAACACGGGCAGGAAGGGAGCGGTGCTGGTGGATATACCCAAGGACTGCACCACTCTCAGTGGCGAAATGGATTTCAACCCCAAGCTAAAGTTCAGGGGATATAAAATCGACCCAGAGCCAAGCCCACAGGAACTTGACTGGGCGGCTCAGATCCTTGTTGAGGCAAAGAGACCCATTATTATGGCGGGTGGAGGGGTCATAGCGGCAGGTGCATCCAACGAGCTGGTTGCACTATCCGAGCTGCTGATGGCGCCAACCGCGAACACGCTCATGGGGAAGGGCGCGTTCCCCAACGATCACCAGTTGAGCTTGGGGCTGTGCGGTATGCACGGCTCAAAGGCATCAAACAGCATGGTGCCGAAGGCGGACGTGCTGCTTGTCGTTGGATCGAGGTTCAGCGACAGGACCACGGCCAGGATAGCGGATTTCAACCCAGATGGAAAGATCATCCACATCGACATAGACAGAAGTGAGGTGGACAAGAACGTCGAGGTTGGCACGAAGGTCATCGGCGACGAAAAGCTAGCCCTCGCCGGTCTGTACACGAGGATCAAGGCGTTGCAGACCAATGGGAACCCAGCGTGGAGCAAGAGGATCAATGAGTTCAAGGTAAACTGGGATGAGGAACCCGACAAGGCCAAGGGTTACCTGAGGGCACCGAAGGTAATCAGGGCACTGAGAGACCTGATGCCCAGAGATGCGAT
>JAUWLH010000261.1 GCA_030613835.1 Candidatus Bathyarchaeota archaeon
GTCGATTACATCGTTTTCGGAGCGCCACTGGATAGGACATCATCAAACCGCAAGGGGACACGTTTCGGACCCAATGCCATCCGGAGGGAGAGCTCCTTCCTAGACACGTTCAGCCAGAGGACGGGCCTCGACTGGGACGACCTCAGGCTTGCCGATATCGGGAACGTGGGATGCGGTGACGTCGAGTCATGTCTCGCGGGCATCGAGGAATTGATAAAATCCTCGGATAAGATTCCATTCATGCTTGGCGGGGAGCACCTAATCACCCTGGGGGCGCTCAGAGCAATCAAACCGGATCTAGTCATCGTTTACGATGCACATCTCGATCTCAGGGACGAGCTGTTTGGGGAGCGGATGAGCCATGCCACCTACCTCCGGAGAGGCTACGAGGAGCTGGGCTACAGGACGATAGTCCTCGGCGCAAGGGCATTCAGTGGAGAGGAAGTGGAGTTCGCCGCGGGTAATGATGACATGAGCTACATCACGAGCCTTGACATCATCAGGAGAAGGACGGACCCAGTTAAGATAATTAACGAGGCCATCGAGTCCGCATCTAGGGCGTACCTCAGCATAGATCTCGACGTGCTGGACCCCTCGTATGCCCCGGCGGTCGGAAACCCACACCCCGAGGGACTATCGACGACCCAGTTGATGGACATCATCACGTGTACAATGTCAAGTAAGATAACTGGGTTCGACCTCAACGAGGTCTGCCCCCACTACGACACGGGCAACACGGCCACGACAGCTGCCTATATCGTCATGGAGACCCTTTACTCCCACATCCGGAGCATAAGCGATGACTGACATGCTTGAGTGGCGGGTCGATGTCCCGTTGCTGAATAACTCGTACATGGTCATGGATATCCTCTTTGTCATACTCGGCTCCGCAGGGGGGCTTGGTGTCATCCTTTTCCTGGTAATGGGAGGGGAGTCCATCTTGGCCATACTTGAGATACTCGTCTTGGCTGTCGGGGCGCTGATCGTGATGGCGTTCCTCATCATAGGAGTCATATTCCTCAACAGGATGGAGTTAGTCTTCAAGGTGGACGGGGAGGGCGTTCGATGCGACCTGGGCGAGTATGCTAACAACCTGAATAGGCTCGCATGGATGATAGGCTCCATCTCACAGAGGGTCAACCCCATGGGCGCGTCCCTCATCGCCATGAGCAGGGAGAGCACCTTCGTGCCATGGAGTGATATCAAAAAGGCGGTGTTTGATGGGAAGAAGCGGGTAATCAGCGTGTCCTCGGCCAGGAGGCTGCTCCTTAGAGTGTACTGTAACCCCGAGAACTATGATAATGTAGCCGAGACCGTCGATGAGATGCTCCCAGACGCGGAACTCAAGCGGATTTAACGGCTAACCCACATTATTTTATCCTGCGGTACCATAGTACCCCCGACTGGTGGCCATGAGCAACGAGGAGTTAACCAACGTCAGGGGCAGGCTAGCCCCAGAGAACACGGGAACAGTGTACATGCTCTCAGCCGGGTATGACGGGACCAACAAGAGGGCATACATCAGGCTGTACGAGCCTGAGTCCCAGGAGATATTCCTCTGGTACGACAACACCGGCCACCTGCCGTATTTATTATCAAAAGAACCCGCCACCGAGCTGGAGAAGAACAATAGGGTCACGGGCCACGAGGGCTTCAAGGGGTTCGAGGAGGTCATCCGGTACGATGCCCTTGAGGAGAAGGACATCCTGGTTACCAAGGTCATTGCAGGCGATCCCCTGAGCATAGGAGGTAGCCACAACGCCATAAGGGGGTACCTTGATGAGTCTTGGGAGAACCGCATCAGGTACTACGCGTGCTACATCTATGACCAGGGGCTCGTGCCGGGCATGCCGTACAGGGTTGTCAACGGAGACCTTGTCGCTGATGACTGGAGTCTATCCCCCGAGATAGAGCAACAGTTTAACGATGTGCTGGTAAACACCGAGGACCGATTCAAAGAGCTCATGATGGACTGGGCGAGGCTCCTGCAGGCCCCCATACCAAACATCAGGCGCGTCGCCGTGGACATCGAGGTCCGTCCCAGTGTCCAGAACAGGATGCCCAACGCAGACGAGGCACGGGATCCCATAGTCACCGTGGCCTTCGCTGGCTCTGATGGGCTCAGGAAGGTAATCATGTTCGATGACCTGAACACCGGGGAAATAGTCAAAGATGTGCCCGGTGCGGAGGAGGTAATCCAGTTCGCGACCGAGAGGCAGCTGATTGAGGAGACGCTCCGCATCATCGACGAGTACCCCATTGTCCTCACATTCAACGGCGATGACTTTGACTTCAAGTTCCTCAGGAACCGAGCCAGGAACCTGGGGATACCCAATGTCAATATACCCATCACCCTGGGCAGGCGTTTTGCGTTCCTCACAAACGGCGTCCACATCGATCTCTACCAGTTCTTCAGGAACAGGAGCATCCAGGGTTACGCCTTCAGCAACTCCTACAGGGAGTTCAGCCTGGATGACATCGCCATGGGCATCCTGAACCAGGGCAAGATCAAGGTGGACTTTAACAACCTGAACATGCGGGACATGGCAGAGTACTGCATGCAGGACGCGTACATCACGTATATGCTCACCAACTTCAACGACAACTTGGTCATGAACCTCATGGTCATGCTCCAGCGCATCAGCAAGATGATTCTGGAGGACCTCACCAGGTTCGGGGTCAGTAGGTGGATACTGTCATTGATGGAGTGGATGCACAGGAAGGAAAAGTGGCTCATCCCCAACACCCAGGACATCATATTCCACAAGGGTGGCACCACGACCACTGCCATGATCAAAGGCAAGAAGTACCAGGGGGCCACCGTGCGTGACCCGGTTCCAGG
>JAUWLH010000191.1 GCA_030613835.1 Candidatus Bathyarchaeota archaeon
ATCGCAGGGAAAAGGGGTTGTCAAGACCTCCCGTGATGCCTTCAACTCCGTATCAGAGAGGGGTGATATGTACAGCGTCGTAGCGGTGAACACAAACAACTGCACGGTCATAGCGTTTGGTGATACGACTTGGCTCATGAAACCATACATCAATGCGGCTGACAACATGGTTCTACTAGAAAATCTGGTTGAGGCAATAGTCTCGGTGGATTAGGCGGATAGCTCTAGAGCTAGAGCCACCCAAACCTTCGTCATCTTGACTAGACTGTCGATATAAACGAACTCATCGGGTCCATGAGCATATTTTCCAATTGGACCGAACCCAATTGTCTGTATGCCAACCTGCCTGTAAAGTCGACCATCAGTACTTCCAGCCCATGTGACGTACAGCTCTGGCTCCCGCTTGAGCACAGCCGGGACCGCCTTCATGAAGGCTTTTCCCAGCTCCGAGTCGGGTGGAGTGAAGTTTGCTGGGGTGTACTTCCATTTTCCCTCATCGTCCTTGTCGGCGACGATCTCCCAGCTCCAGTTAGGGTCACCCTCGCCCGCCTTGTCAAGGTCGGCCGTGACCTCAGCCACCACATCGTCGGCGGTCTCACCTATGATTAACCTCCTATCAACAGTGATGGTGCACTCGGCCGGGACCTGATTACTGACGGTGCCCGCCTCGATCAAGTTGACGCTCAGCATGGGGTGACCGATCCATTCATGGAACTTGTCCACGTGGTGCTCTAGCGCCAGAACTCCCTTACTGGCTTTTGCGATGGCGTTGATTCCCGTTGTCCTTGATGCCGCCGTGTGGGCTGCCCTGCCGTAGAACTTTACCTTGAACCCGAACATGCCCCTCTCAGCTACCCTCACTTGGAGGTTGCTCTGCTCCCCGATGATGACATAATCGGGTCTCCAGAGCTCACCCGCGACGATCTTGTTTACGAGTATCTTGCTGCCTTCCGCAGCCCCCCTCTCCTCATCTGGTACTAAGTGGACGCCCACGCTGATGGGCAGGTCCAGTTTTTTCAATATTTCCAGAAGATGGATCATTACCGCGCACGATGCCTTCATGTCCGATGCACCTCTCCCGTAGAGCTTCCCGTCTTCAACCACTGGGTTCCACGGGTCCTTTGACCATGCATCAGGTTTTGCGATGGGCACAACATCAAGGTGTCCGTTGAAAATGATCTGTTTTTCCGCCTCTTGATTTAGGCAAGCGTATATGATGGGCCTCTCCTCGCTCCCATGGACCTCGACGTGGACCCCTATCTCCTCAAGCAGTTTTTTAGTGTACTCCATTACCTCTTTTTCGTTCCCAGTGATGCTTGGGATCCTGATCACATCGGACGCCAGCTGGATTATCCTCTCCTCATCAACCAGCTTCAGCGCCTCCTCTAACTTGAAAGTCAATTTAAATCTGTAAGAAATGCGTCTCGCGATTATAATTCAATGATGGTGTCGTCGCTGAACTTTTTGAAGCTGGCCTGTTTCCTTTCCTGAGATGCCCTGCGTATGATGCCGTCCCCCTTGGCCCAATTTGAAAGGAGATTCCTCTGCTCATAGTACCTGCGATCAAACAGGTAGTAATGGCACCAGTCATCCTTGCCCCTGATTCCCCTGCCTAGACTCTGGTTGGCCGCCCTGAACGCGTCCATGGTGTACCATTTGTTGCCAAGGCCCCTCTTGGCCCTGTCAAAGTACTGGATCTGGGCCTTCACCAGAGGGTTACCATAGTTGGCGTATGGCACGCCGACGAGGAATATGCCTCGGGCCTGGTCGCCAGGAAAGTTGCTTCCCTCACTGTTCCTTCCTCTGAAGACGCAGCAGAGGACGGCACCGCCTGAGACCGCCGCCATCTTGTATGTCCTGACGATGTCCCTGTTCTGGCGCGCATCCCTTCCCTCGCGGAAAAAGCGCTTGCCTCCAAAGTAGGTGAGCCCGTTTCTGGTCTTGATGATGCCCTGTTTTGTCCACATCTCGATGCAGCGGCCCATGTAGGCGCGTTGGGTGAAGAATATCAGCGCCCCGTTGTTCACGTTCTTGAGGTCCGCTTCCAGCGCCCTGCCAATCTTTGAGGACATCTGGTCCGTGCGCTCCCTGTAGGCTGTGCTGACTCCCGTGTCTATGGTCATCTTGATCTTGTCGGATTTCTGGATGGGATCGTAGACTTTCTGCTGGGCCCTCTGCTGCCCTATAATCTCGGCGAACGTAGCGATGGGGCTCAAGGTGCCGCTCATAATGAGCACCCCGTCCGCCAGTTGAACGATGGGTTCGACCGCGAGGCTCGGGTCTAGGCACCTGTACTCGATGACGGGAGCCCCGAAGTAGTTCTTTGTATATAGTCCCACGTACTTGTTCTTCTGGCTCGTCTGGATTAGCTTAAAGTACTCAAGAACCCCGTTCAAGTAGCTTATCGGTGGGTTACCGCCCTGCAGCTTCTTGGCCCTAATTGACTCCACCAGTTGAGCGTGTCCATCGATGAATGTTTCGATGCCCACCTTGAGGGCCTTCTCAAAGTCCTCCTTCAGCTTCCTTGGCTGCACTAGCTTAGGCTTGTCGCTGGTGTTTCTCAGGAGGTGCTCCCCAAGCCTGTTGATGTACCTCGGTGACTTTCCGATGAGCTTCATCTCCTCGACAGCGGCGCTAAGGTTTCTCTCGGTGAGTGTATCGCTGAGAATATCCTGTCCCACCTGATCGATGTTGTGGCCCTCATCGAGTATGAGTATCTTCTTTTCAAGGTCTAGACCAGTCATCATCCTGATCATGGGGTTGAATATGTAGGGATAAGGCGCGACAATTACCCTAGACTCTTTCGCCATCCTTCTAGCTAGGAAATACGGGCATATCTTCCGCTTCTTGCCCTCGTCCACCAGCTCCTTCCTTCCCAAGATTGAGGGCAGTCTAGATGGAGCCTGGTCGATCTCGTGGGTGTAGGGGCATTCTCCGCTCTTCCTGAGGATGTGGCACATCTCAGTTGCCTCGTTGCTGGGTAACTCCTTGCATTCCTGGTTGACGCACAGGAAATCCCTGCTCGCCAGGTTGACCGCGGTATACTTTTTCCCCGATTTCTTGTTGATAGTCTCCAGCTCAAGCAGGACCTGACGCACCTGCTCATGGGTTCTTGTTGTGTATACGATCTGCTTCCCCGTGGGAAGTAGGCAGCTGAGGCTGCTGATGGTCTTACCGAAACCGTTGCACGCCTCCGCTATGAGCACTCCTCCATTCGCCACGGTTTTGCCGATGTCCTCTATGAACTCAAGCTGCGGCTGGTACGGCTCATACGGGAAAAGGTCCCGCCACGTTTTCTTGTTCTTCCCAGCTTCCACCGAGAGGAGGGTATCGCAGTCCCCGCAGAACTTGTCCTTCTCATACTCCTCTATCGTGTACTTTCGATCGCATTTCGGACACACGATGGAGGTGGGCATTGCAGTACCCTATTAAGGAGACCTCTTTTAAACACCTTGATGCCCCGTTTCAGATCGTGCTCAGGGACAAATTCAAGGCTAGTCCCGGTTCAGGCTGTTCTTGATGGACTTTCCGAGGCTCCTGATGTTCACCTTGATGTTGTGAACCGAGATGTTCCTCCAGTTTATCGCTGTCAAGCCGTTGGGCTCTATCATAAGTATAGCGAAGAGGAATAGAATGGGGACCAATTCCTCGTATGAGCCCATGTTCACGCTGACTTTGGACATCAGGACCCATGTGATTGCCTTCTTCGAGACTCCTGTCAATATACCTCCAATGATGGCGCCTCTGATGCTGTTCAGT
>JAUWLH010000097.1 GCA_030613835.1 Candidatus Bathyarchaeota archaeon
AACCCAGCGTTGACACTGCTCCTCCAATCAGATAGCTTGATTCCCACCTCATCAAAATCCAGCATGGTGGCGATTATTGCTATAAGCGGGATGATGGTCATCAACCCACCAGTGAAGAAGCTACCCCCCAGGGCCCTGATCTCCCAGCGTGTGAGAGCCCTGACCCCAGGAAGCAGCATTGGGGGCAACATGAAAGCCGAGAAGACCACCGATGCCTCAAGGACGGACTTGCCCTTCATACAGGAAGCATTGCTGGGTGTGCTTAAAAACCCTTAAACAACGCCACATGGGTTGAACCAGTATGTTCGACGGCGTCAGGAGGGCCTACATGCTCCAGATCATCTACGTGATGAACGCTATCGAGGAGCTTGGCTCGGACAAGGCACTGGAGCTCCTGGAAAAGTCCAGCGAGCGCCAGGGCGTCATCGTGGCGAGGCAGATGAAGAGGACGCTGCCCGAGGGCATGACCAGCATCGAGATAGGCGCCGAGGTCTACAGGCGCTTCATGTCTGATACAGGTGCTGAGATAAGCGTACACAAGCAGGACGAGAAGAGCGTCACCTTCGTCATCAACAGATGTCCCTTCTTCGAGGCTTTCCTCGATGTTGGTGTGGACTGCGGAATGTTCCTCAACGGGCTGTGCACCCATCTGACACTGCCAAGCATACAGGCGACCCTCAACCAGTTCGACCCTAGGCTCAAGGTAGAGCCCGTTTTGACCCGCGAGGCGGCAGAGGACCTGTGTCTTGAACGGGTCTACATCTCTGAGTAATCGTTTTTAGGTGATCAGCGTCACCTTACTCCATGGTTATTCACGTTCAATCGGATCTTCTTATCATTGGGACGGGAGGCGCGGGGCTAAGGGCCGCCATCGAGGCCGAGTCCATGGGCGCTAAGGTTGTGCTCGTCTCAAAGGCACCCGCAGGGTACAATAACACCACAATAGTTGCAGGTAGCGGCTACCTGGCCGCTTTAGGTGGCATGACTGTCGATGAGCACAGGGACCACACTTTCACGGCCGGGAAGATGGTTAACGACCCCGAGCTGGTCGAGACGCTGGTCCAAGAGGGGGGCGAGAGGGTTCTTGAGCTATCCAAGTACGGCTGTGTCGTCAACGAGCACTTCGGCGGCATCAACGTCGGCGCGCCCGGCACCGTTCTAGGTCAGGGTATCACGCTGCCCCAGGTCAAGTACCTGAAGGACAAGGGCGTAGCGTTCGTCGAGAACGTGATAGTCACCAAGCTCATCAAGGACGATGATCGAGTCGTAGGCGCTGTGGGGTACAGCAGCAAGGACATGGACGTGGTCCTGTTCCAGTTCAAGGCAGTGCTACTGGCATCCGGCGGGGCAGGGGCGCTCTTCAAGCGAACCGACTGCCCATTGAAGACCACCGGGGACGGATACAGTCTAGCCTTCCACGCCGGCGCGAGGCTCAGGGACATGGAGTTCTGCCAGTTCTTCCCCCTGGCTCTAGCCGAGCCGGACGCCCCCCCGTTGCTGGTTGATGGACCGGTCGTGTGGGAGGGCAAGATCATCAACGTCCTGGGCGAGGACATACCCGCAAAGCACAACGTTACCGAGAGGCCGTACATCGCCAAGAGCAGGGACACCCTGTCGAGGGCCATGATGATAGAGGTCCACGAGGGAAACGGCGTCGAGGGAGCAGTCCTGCTTGACGCAAGAGATGTGATCCTCAACGCGGAGCCAGACCAGTTTCTCGGTATGGCTAGCCTCGACTATTACAAGGAAAAACTGAGGGCACATGAGAGGCCCTTCAGGATCGCCCCCATCAGTCACTTCACCATGGGCGGCGTCGTCGCGAACAGTGACGGTGAGACCGCTGTGGAGGGTCTCTTCGTGGCAGGGGAGGTCATGGGTGGCATCCACGGAGCCAACAGGCACGGCGGCAACGCGCTGACTGATGTAACCGTCTTCGGTAGGCGGGCGGCTAGGAAAGCCCTAGAATACTGTGCTGACAGGGAGCTCGTGGACATCGATGAGATGTCCTCTGACGAGGTCGAACGCATCGAGAAACGATCAAAAAGGGAGACGGGTTTCACTCCCGCGGCCATCATGAATCGCCTCAGGGAGAACATGTGGGAGAACGCTGGCATCCTGAGGGACGCCGATATGCTGGTTGCGGCGTACGAGAATCTGTCGGAGCTCAGGGACTCGTCAAGGCTGCTACTGGCCCTGCATGGGAGGCAGCTGCTGGCAGCCCTTGAGCTTGAGATGGCGTTGGATGCATCCGAGTTCATCATCAGGGCCGCCATGGAGCGTAAGGAGAGCAGGGGGGCACACTTCAGGCTTGACTATCCCGAGGAGCGGGAGGAGTGGCTGAAGACCATAATCCTCAGCAAGCAAAACAAGGCAATCAAGGTGACACACGTAAAAATTGGTGAGGCATATTGAGCGAGCTCGCCCGCAGGGTAACCGCTGACGTGGAGGCCATCAGGAACCCCAAGAGGGAAGCAGACCACAGGCGCTACTTCAGGGAAGAGATCAAGACTTATGGGCTCGCCATGCCGGATGTCAAGGATATCGCCGCCAAGTACTACAAGGAGCTAAAGGGTGACCTGTCGGGAGCCATGGGTCTCACAGAGGAGCTTCTGCGGACAAGGAACCTGACGTTGTCCGATGTAGGAATCCACATGCTAAGGCGGTTCAAGCGCCACATCAAAGGAGCCCACTTCCCGAGGCTCGATGGCTGGGTTGATTTCCTCACGAACTGGGCGAACACCGATAACCTGTGCTGCGGGGTGATAGCTCTGGCAGTCAAGGACGACCCGAGTCACATCGAATCACTTGTAGAGTGGACAGGATCAGGGAACAGGTGGAGGAGACGCGCCGCCGCCGTTAGCCTAGTCCCCCTCGTTAGGAAGGGGGACATGCTCGATGCCTCCTTCAGGGTAGCCGACAGGCTCATGACTGATGGCGACGATATGGTGCGGAAGGGCGTTGGCTGGATGCTCAAGGAGGCCAGCAAGGTGCACCCCCAGGAGATCCACGATTACCTGGTCAAGTGGAAGCCGGATGCACCCGCGTTGACCCTAAGGTATGCCTCTGAGAAGCTCCCCAAGGAGCTCAAAGTCTACAAGTCCCGTTAAAACATTTGAAGCGGCCAGTTTATTGGTTAGGCGTAGAACGTGAGTATATCCTCGTCCATCGGGACGTGTTTCGCCTTTACCTTCTGTCCGCCGAATTTTACGCTCTTGCCCCATATACGCGAGTACCGGAGCCTCTTCCTGAGGTCGCCGTGAACCATCTTTGCGATATCACCCACAGTTGACCCATCCCTGACGATCATGGGCTCCTCCATATCGGCCTTCTCCCCTCTGGGCTTCATGTAGATGCGTATGAGGTTCAGGTGCTCGAATATCTCCCTCTTTAGCCGTTCAAGGTTCACGTCGTTGTCCGCGCTGATGGGTATAACGTAGTGGTCTAGCGACTCCTCCAGCTCCTCAACGTATTCCCTGTCAACCATATCGATCTTGTTGAGCACCGTGAGAGTCGGGGTGTAGACAGTGTTCTTCAGAAGCGAGTCCACGAACTGGTCATATGACACGTCCTCCTTGATGACCACCCTACTATTGTGATACCTATACTCCCTGAGGATATCCTTGATGCCCTCATGCTCCATCTTGGTCATACCTACCATATCCGTGATGAAGATACCCCCCGAGGCGCGCTTCTCGATGATGATATTTGGCGGGTCCTCATCGGGCCGCAGACCGATAGCCCTGATCTCATCAAGCAGCATGCCCCTCATCTTGGGGTTGAACACGTCGATGAGGACTAGGATTAGGTCCGCTGACCTGGTGGCCGATAGGATTCTCTTCCCGAGTCCCCTCCCCCTACTGGCCCCCTTGATGATGCCCGGAATGTCCAGGATCTGGATGTTCGCCCCCCCGTACTTGAGGATGCCTGGGATGACGGTCAACGTAGTGAAATCATATGCACCGACCTTGCTGTTGCTGTTTGTGAGGTGATTGAGCAAAGTGGACTTGCCCACGCTGGGCAGCCCCAGCAGAACCACGGTGGAGTCGCCGTCCTTCCTGATGGTATAGCCGTCGCCCCTCTGTCCTTGGCCCCTGGTGATCCTGTCCTGCTCCTGCTGCCTGAGCTTGGCTATCCTAGCCCTGAGTACACCAAGGTGGCGGTTAGTGGCCTTGTTGACCTGTGTACGCGCCATCTCCTCTTCTATGGCCTTGATCCGCTCTAGGGCACTCATTGCAGTTAGCACACATAGTCTCCAGTATAAAACGTTCCCATTTTGGTGAACCTTAAAATCTTATAATCGCGGAAATCGATGATATATCAGTGATTCTATGAAGCTACACAAGGTTTCAAGCCGCGTTTACGCCAATTGGGACGGCGAGACAGGCGGAAACGTAGGGATAATCGAGCTCAGCGACAGCGCCGTGGTGGTTGACGCCCAGTATCCAGGCTCTGCACGCAAGTTCAGGGCAGCCATACCCAAGTCGACCAGTAAACCGCTGAGCCACCTCCTCCTTACCCACATCCACGGAGACCACGTGTTCGGCAACATGGTGTTCAAGGACCTGGAGATAGTGAGCCACAGGAGGCTCTGGGAGAAGATGGAGAAGGGCCTCAAGAAAGAGTGGGCCCCGGGCAACTTGGAGAAGATGCTCGAGACATACAGGACCGAAACTCCCGAGAGATGGTGGCTATTCGAGGGACTGGAGATCACGCTCCCCACCATCACGTTCACCGATAAGTGGGAGATCGAGGACGTTGAGTTCATCAACCACGGCGGGCACAGCGACTGCAGCAGCACCGTCTACGTACCAGAGGATAGGACCCTGTTCGCGGGGGACCTACTCTTCGTGGGAAGGTTCCCATGGGCGGGGGACCCCACGGCGAACCCGGATAGGTGGATTGAGGCGTTCCAGGCCATGCTCAAGATGGACATCGAGACCATCGTACCAGGCCACGGTCCCATCTGCGATCTGGACGAGGTGGAGCGGCAGCTGGCCTGGATGAAAGAGGTCAGGTGGATAATGCAGGGGCTCATCCAGGACGGCGCAACGGAGGACGAGACAGCGTCCTATGATTACAGGGTCCTATACCCCACTGACCGCCCAGAGTGGCAGAAGAGGAGCTACGCCAGATGGTACAACGTCTGGAAACCCTGACTTTTGGGCTAATATTAAAGGGTGGAGTATTAACTACCCCTTGTTTCGTCTCATCCTCACGTTATCCCCTTCAGGGATAGTATTGACTATCCCCCCCTACGCGGGGCTCTTCTTTCCCGACATCTCATCGATGTCGATGCGGATGATCCAGAGATGCTTGTTCTTTTCCATGGTCTCTGTTGTGATCATCTTGCCCTTGCCCAGGCTGTACTTGTCGCCTATGAGCCTCAGGCCCCTGAGCCTCTCGTCTTGGTCCTCGACCACGGTAGCCACCCCGTTGACGATGACACTAGTGTACCTCCAGCTGTAGTTGCACGGGGCATCGCCCTTGATGATCTCGCCCTCGTCTACCTCGAAGCAGACCCTGGGGTTGGACTGGACGGCCCTGATCTTCTTGCCGTCCCTGAAGCTGTGGAGGTAGATCATGTCCTTGACGTAACAAAAGTTCATTGGCACGACATATGGGGCTCCGTTGACCACTGTCCCCAGCCTTCCAACCTCTGCCTGCCGTAGAATCTCTTCCTGAACCACCTTATCGGTGATCTCCTTCTCCTTTCTGCGCATGCCTGTCATGGAGAATACGGTTCCCTATCCAGCTTTATGGGTTGCCATGCTCTATGCACCGCTGGATGTTGCCGGGGCTCGTGACGATGAAGCCATTGTAACTATGCTCATCCCAAGTCGCTGTTTGAGAAGCTTTTTCTTACCGCTCCCATACATTACCGCATGGTCGCGAACTACCGCCCTTGGACCCTTATGTTCACTGGTGCAGGTGCCTGTGCGGTCATCTGCCTGGGACTCGTCTACCTTGTCACGGTGACCGGG
>JAUWLH010000197.1 GCA_030613835.1 Candidatus Bathyarchaeota archaeon
TTTAGGACGTCGAGGGATTCAGTCAGCTCCTTTGCGAGCTGGTCCCGCTTGAGCTTGAGGAACTCGGTTCCTCTTTCAACGGTCTGGATTCGCCTCTTTGTCTCCATTAGGTAGCCCTTTGTGGGCCTAATGCCGGATGTAGCAGACATGGTTATGCTTCACTCTTGTGCGCTGGGTGGTACTTCTCGATGTATTCTTCACGTACCCGGATGATTTCCTCTTCAGGAAGGTCTGAAAGCAGGTCCCATGCGATGCTCAGTGTCTGCTCGATGGTCCTGTTCTCGTAGATTCCCTGATTTATGAACTCCTGCTCAAATCTATCCGCGAACTTGAGCCACTGGCGCTCTCTCTCTGAGAGCCCGACGGCTCCTACAATCCTGACGAGCCCTCTCGCCCTCTGGCCTTCCGCGTATGCCATGTAGAGCTGGTTGGACACGTCCTGGTGGTCCTCACGGGTGGTCTCCTCTCCGATTCCGTCCTTCATGAGTCTACTTAGGCTCGGGAGCACGTTCATCGGTGGGTATAGTCCACGGAGTGCCAGCTCACGCTGGAGCAGTATCTGGCCCTCTGTGATGTACCCCGTTAGGTCTGGGATAGGGTGGGTGATGTCACCCGCAGGCATCGAGAGGATTGGCATCAGTGTTACTGACCCTGGCTTTCCCTTGATACGGCCTGCTCGCTCGTATATGGTAGCGAGGTCGCTGTAGAGGTAGCCTGGGTAGCCCTTCCTGGTCGGGATCTCCTCCCTGGCGATGCTGATTGCCCTGAGTGCTTCTGCGTAGTTGGTCATGTCGGTCAGAATGACCAGTACGTGCATGCCCAAGTCGAATGCCAGGTACTCCGCGATGGTAAGCGCGATACGTGGAGTTACGATTCGCTCGATTGGTGGGTCGTCCGCGAGGTTGAGAACCATGACGCTCTTGTTCAGTGCGCCAGTCTTCTCGAACTCTCTCCTGAAATATGCGGCCTCCTCGTTCTTGATGCCCATGGCACCGAAGACTATAGCAAAGTCGCTCTCGGACCCTGGGATCGTTGCCTGCCTTGCGATCTGGGCGGCTAACTCGTTATGTGCTAGGCCGGACTCGCTGAAGATGGGCAGTTTCTGGCCCCTGACGAGGCTTGTCATGCCGTCGATTCCACTCATTCCCGTCTGGATGAAGTCCTTGGGTACCTCACGTGCGGCTGGGTTGATGACACCCCCGTTTACGTCCCTCAGGTCCTTTCCGATGATAGGTGGCATGCCATCGATGGGCTCAAAGCTTCCGCTGAATACCCTTCCGATGAGGTCCTCGGATACCGGGATTCTGAGGACGTCCCCGCTGAAGGTTACTTTCGTGTTCAGGTTTAGTCCCGCCGTCTCTCCGAAGCACTGGATCATGGCCCAGTCCCTGCTGACGTCTAGTACGCTTCCCTGTACGATCTCGCCGTTAGCTCTCTCGATGTACACGATCTCGTCGAAGGCCACGTCCTTTGTGTTCTGCACCATGAGGATTGGTCCCCTGATCTCGGTTGTTGTCTTGTATACTATGCTCATGTTTCTACCCCCTGGTACTGCTTGGTCAGTGCATCTATCTCGTTCAGCATCTGGGCCCTTGCAGCGTCAATTGGATCGGTTCCATCCCTTTCCTTGAGCCTCATAATCTCCCTGATGACATTGAGTTCACGTACCTGATCAATTGGGATTCCCTGCTCGATCAGCGGTCTTACCGTGTTGTAAAAGTCGGTGAATATCTTCATTAGTTTAACCTGCTTCTCAGGTGAACAGAAGCGGTCGATATCGTGGAACGCGCTCTGAACCAAGAAGCCCTCCCTTAGCATCTCTGCTACTAGCAGGACTAGCCTCTGGTCGTCTGGTAGCGCCTTCTCTCCGATGATACGTGCAGTCTCCTCGATTTCTGCCGCTTCCTCTAGGATTCTTAGTGCCAAAGCTCTTGTCGGCTCCCATGAGGAATCTAGCTCGCTCCACCATCTGGCCGCGACATCCAGGTACCTGCTGAAGCTTCTGAGCCAGTTAATGGCTGGGAAGTGCCTCCTGTAGGCTAGCTGGCTGTCCAGAGCCCAGAATGTTCCGATGAACCTTAGGGTGGTGGTCGTGACTGGCTCTGAGTAATCTCCGCCTGGTGGTGATACAGCGCCTAGGATTGTTAGGCTTCCTTCCCTGTCCTGAGTTGCTGGGACCATTACCTTGCCCGCTCTCTCGTAGATGTTTGCGATGCGGTCGGCGAGGTACGCTGGGAATCCTGCCTCTGCGGGGATCTCCTCTAGACGCCCTGAGATGTCCCTGAGTGCCTCGGCCCACCTGCTTGTGGAGTCGGCCATGAGACTGACGTCGAATCCCTGGTCCCTGAAGTACTCGCCGATGGTGATGCCCATATAGATGCTGGCTTCACGGGCTGATACAGCCATGTTGGATACGTTGGCAATGATGATTGTCCTCTCGATGAGCTTCTTCCCGGTCTTTGGGTCCTCGATCTCCGGGAACTGCTCGACTACGTCCGCCATCTCGTTGCCTCGCTCTCCGCAACCGATGTAGACGATGATGTCAGCGTCGCTCCACTTTGCGATTTGTTGTAGCGTGACCGTTTTACCGGTCCCGAAGCCACCCGGTATGGCGCTGGCGCCTCCCTTTGCGCATGGGAAGAAGGTATCGATGACCCTCTGGCCCGTGATGAGGGGCTGGGATAGTTCCAGCCTCTCCTTTATGGGCCTGCCTACCCTGACAGGCCAGACCTGCATCATCTTGAGGTCCACGTTGCCGTCGGCTGTCTCCAGGACACCTACCGTGTCTTCGACCGTGTACTCGCCCGTCTTGATGCTCTTGATGGTTCCCTCATGGTTTGGCGGGATCATTATCTTGTGGACGAAGGTATCGGTCTCCTGAACTGTTCCGATGATGTCACCAGCCGTGACTTTGTCCCCCTTTTTGGCGGTGGCCTCGAACTTCCAGACCTTTTCCCTGTTCAGTGGCGGGATGTTTGCGCCCCTGCTAATGAATGGCCCTGTGAGGTCCCATAACTCGGTCTCTGACCTGGCGACGCCGTCTATGATCTGGCCCATTAGACCGGGCCCCAGCTCTGCGACGAGCGGGGTTCCGATATCGATGACCGGCTCACCTGGCTTGAGGCCCGCGGTGGACTCGTAGCATTGAATGAAGGCGGTCTCCTTGCTTAGCCTGACGATCTCACCCATGAGCCTGAGGTTTCCTACCTCGATCAGGTCGCCCATCTTGGGCTCTTCCTTGAATTTTCCGATGATTATCGAGCCGTTGATTCTCTCGATTGTTCCTTCTAGTCTTTCTGCCATCTTAGATCACTCCCAGTTTCTCGGCTACCTCGGCGGTTAGCCTGCTTTCCGCTGCCTTGAGCCTTGACTCTACGGTGTTGTGTACTGTCTTTGTTCCTTCAAGATTGATGATGCTTACTCCTCCGATGATGTCGACGGGTGATGTCTCGACCTTGACCTTAACGCCTAGGGCCAGTTGCTCCATATTGGCTTTCAGGTACTCGGCGTCTTTCTCGTTTGCGTAGACGATGCAGTCCTCGTTTAGGGTTGACACGGACTCGATTGCCAGCTTGATCAGGTACTGGTTGTAGTCGGGTCCTTCT